>NZ_JAAHGT010000864.1 GCF_010672385.1 Okeania sp. SIO2F4 | reverse complement strand
TCCCTGATTAATAGACATCTCCAATAATAAAAAATCAAATCAATTATTTCCCCCTACTCCCTACTCCCTACTCCCTCATTTAAGAGACCTCTTGCAAAAGTTTTAATTAAATAAATTCAAGATATGAAATTTTTGATTCCCTATTCCCTACTCCCTACTCCCTACTCCCTACTCCCTTATTTAAGGTAAAAATTTGTCTAAAGCTGACTTTAAAGCTGCAATTTCAACATCAATATCTCCATCTTGAGTAGCGCGAGAAATACATTCAGATAAATGATTATCCAAAACCATACGAGCTACTCGGTCTAAAGCACCACGGACTGCAGCTATTTGTATCAAAACATCAGGGCAAGGACGATTATCTTTAATCATAGTTTTAATTCCTCTAACGTGCCCTTCAATTCTTGATAATCTATTGATAAGACGTTGTAGAGATTCTTCACTATGAACATGAGGATGAGCAGAAGAGTGATGGTGATGTTCGGAATTTGAATCTGTTTGAACTGTATCATTAGCTGGCTGGTTTTTTTGTTTGTCAGATATCACCATAAACTTATAGTATAATATTGGATTGTTGGGAATATTGTAACACCAAACCTACCAACTTAGTCAATCAAATCTTAATGCTATGAGATTGTTAAATTTTTGTCGAATAACTACTAAAATCATTTCTCAATTATTGGCCATTATTATCGTTTTTACTTTTGTATTTGCTTGTCTAGCAAAACTACCAGCAATGGCAGCTTCAAGACTATTTGAAGGCTTATCAAATGCTCAGTTAGTAGCATTGCAAAGTATACCAGATAATATCAATACTAGAAATAGTAATAGCTTTGTGACAGAAGCAGTCAATAAAGTTGGTTTAGCTGTGGTTAGAATTGACACAGAGCGACTAATTACTCGTCCAACTAATCCTTTTTTTGAAGACCCTTTTTTTGAACGTTTCTTTGATGATAATGTAAGGCTTCAACCACCTTCGCAAGAATTGTTAAAAGGTCAAGGTTCTGGTTTTATTGTTGACTCGAAAGGTATAATTTTAACCAATGCTCATGTAGTAGATAAAGCTGACAAAGTTACTGTGAGTTTAAATGATGGAAGAAAGTTTATTGGAGAAGTAAAAGGAACAGATAAAGTTACAGATTTAGCAGTAGTTGAAGTTGATACAAAGGGTGAAATTTTACCAGTAGCAACTTTAGGTAATTCTGATTTAGTACAGGTAGGAGATTGGGCAATAGCAGTAGGAAATCCCCTAGGATTTAATAACACTGTTACTTTAGGAATTATTAGTACCTTGAAACGTCCTAGTTCAGCAGTAGGAATTCCTGATAAGAGATTAGATTTTATTCAAACTGATGCAGCGATTAATCCAGGAAATTCTGGGGGTCCGTTATTGAACGATAGGGGTGAAGTAATTGGGATTAATACTGCAATTAGACCTGATGCTATGGGTATTGGTTTTGCTATTCCCATTAATAAAGCGAAAGAAATTAAAGATGTATTAGCTCGTGGAGAACAAGTACCTCATCCTTTTGTTGGTATTCAGATGATTACTTTGACTCCAGAAGTTGCTCAACAAAATAATAGTGACGCCAATTCTGTTTTAATTTTGCCAGAAGTAAAAGGAGTTTTAGTGACAAAAGTATTGTCTGGTACTCCAGCAGAAATATCGGGGATGCGGATAGGAGATGTAATTGTAGAAATTGATAATCAATCAATAATTAGTGCTGAACAATTACAGAGGAAAGTTGAAAATAGTGGTGTAGGTGAAAATTTACAATTCAAAATTCTGCGAAATGGTAGAGAAAAAGAACTATTTGTTGTGAGCGGACAAATGAATTATTAGTGAGGAGTTAGGAGTTAGGAGTTAGGAGTTAGGAGGGAATTTATAAACCCGAGTTCTTTGTGCTTGGCGATCGCCTATCTACCCACAGTTATATCTGACGGTAATTACTATACCTAAGTGATTGCGACTTATACTCCGTGGAAGGAAGGAGTCTCAAGGGGGGACGGAGATTGCTTTCCTAATTATATGGGCTTGAGTCAGGCTATAGTGGGAAGGGCTAGAGCAAAACTAGAAACAAACTTAGTTATCAGGACTTACGCATGACCTCTATATATGGTAGGGGTGATTCGCGAATCACCCCTAGATTTTGCGTTATATAGGAAAATTTTCGCAAGTCCTGATTATAAATAATTCTAATAAAATGTATAAAAAATATGAATAATAATAACCCCACTATCGAAGGTATCTATGAAGTCTGCATCGGTATTACCGAACCCTTACCAATGATTCAATATTGGCAACAATTTGGTTATCGCATTGGCAAAACAGGAGAATTAACTGCTCCTACAGTTAAAAATTTATATGGAGTAAATTCTAATTTACGCTCTATTCGACTCTATCACCAAAATGTCGATCATGGTTTAATTCGCCTGATGGTTTGGGAAAAACCTATTAATGAAGGTTTAGAAATGACATCCATGAAAGTTTTGGGCAATCGTTGGGCGACAAGCTTAACTACCGATGTTTTGAATATTCTTAACCATGTTGAGGATGGCAAGTTAGCAGGTTTGCCAATTACATACACTTTTCCCCAATGGGAAATAATTTACAAAACGGAGAAAGGTCGCCCGTTTATCGATCCAGCAGTGGGAGTAAGGGAAATGATGTTATTGCAACCATTGACGCGCCAGGTTTTGTTTGAACGCTTCAATTACACAGTGCCAGAATATGGCAAAATCGATCGTACTTCTACTTTAAAAACTAGCCAATTTACCCATGCAGGTATGATTGTACAAGATGATAGTAAAGAAACCTTGGAGTTTTATGAGGATGTGTTGGGTTTATTGAGGGCGCGCGATAACTCGGAAACTTCTTATGAAAGCTCAGAAGCAGCAAGACAAATTTTTGATTTACAACCAGGAGAAAAGTTTACACTTACTGCTTTTGATGACCCGCGCTCTTCAACAAATTGGCAGGAAGCACGATCTGGCAGAATGTATATTATTCGGTTTCCTGAAGAAATTAAGTTGCAGTCTGGTTTTGATAAGTCACAACCTGGTTGTTTAGGAATGTCTTTGTATACTTATCGAGTTAATAATATAAAATATTATTTTGACCGAGTTAAAAATTCAACAGTGACACAAATTACAGATATTATTGATAATGAATTTGGCGAACATAGTTTTTCTTTTGTTGCTCCTGATGGTTATTTGTGGAATTTAATTAGTAAGTAAGATGATTCTAATAGTTTTGTAGAATGGGAATCTTGCCTGTTCCTTTTAGCTAATCTTTTTAATTACAACGCTTTTGTTGATTAATCAATTACAGTTAAGAGGTACTGATAAATGAAATGGGTCATTTCATCTTAATAATGGGGAGTTGTTTTTCTTATTTTTTACTCCCCTACTCCCCTACTCCCTACTCCCTACTCCCTACTCCCTAAAGCAGCGGACAATTCTAATTGATAACGATACAATGCTACAGGATGATTAACTGCTAAAAAATAATCTGGGTCTTGAGGAGATAAATAAATGGCTGTTATTTGATTTGCCTCAATTATTTCTCCTCTATCTTCATCAATAATATGATGATAATCTGTAGTTGTTTCTACCTCATTTAAGTAAATCATTGTTTCACCCTGAAATAGCTGTTGAGTTATTTCACAACTAATAAAATTATCTGGGTTTAATTGTTCGCTAGCCCGACTGGTAATAACTGAAACTAACTCTAGATTATCTGCCAAAATAGTTGTCTGGCGATTAGGATTATCTTGGTCAATTTTGACAGATAAAATTGCCTCATCACCTAACAATGCTTTGCCAATATTTAACCCATTAAATTCTCGGTCAGCGATAACTGCTCCTGGAGGTAAATCTAATTTTTCAATTTTGCTATTGTTAATCACAGAACCCCAAGATGTAGGAAAATTTATTAATTTTTGTGCCGATAATTTTTTGTTATTCAAATTTGATTCAAACTTAATAAATCTAACTTGAAAATTTACTGGTCGATCCAAATATTGACGATTATTTTCAAAACCTGGCGTGACAATTTCTGGAGCTAATGGAGCAACCATATCTATTAAAGTGCTTTTCACATTCCAATTTCCTTCCATCCAGTCTGGAGCTCATGATTTAATAGACTTAGCAGGTGTACCTGTGGCGGCTCCTAGTGCC
>NZ_JAAHGT010000863.1 GCF_010672385.1 Okeania sp. SIO2F4 | reverse complement strand
TAGGAGCTTTCTATCGGGTTAAAACCACGATTTTCACATTGCTCGAAACAACCACATTGCCAGTACCTTACCTTAGTATGTATACAGCAGTAGGGGCGATTCGCGAATCGCCCCTACTAGGCGGTGTCAATTGCCACTACTCTATCTGGCCAAAAGACCATTGAGCCTACTTTTTAAGTTGTTAGTTAATTATAACACATTTTTTGACTACGCATTAAAATCCGCGCCCGTCGTTTCCATCCACCGCTTAAAAGACGGTGGTTTCCCACTTACCGAAATTTTACGATGATTTATAAAACGATGAACTGGTCCTTCTGGAATTATATTAATAATTTCTCCATTAATTAATTCCACTTTACGATATTTTATTATTCCTGCATCTATCATACGATGATAATCTTCTCCCGTCCATTTAGTAAGACTTGTCATAATTTGATTTTGTTTTTTCCAGAGATTTATTCTTATTTTAGCTTGTTAACCTAGAGAACTTAGGAAGAAGCAAGAAGGAAGAAGGAAAAAAAGTTTAAAAGCTGGAAAAAACTTAAATTTCCTGTTTAAGCAGAGGTAATTATTAATTATTAATTATTAGTTATTAATTATTAATTATTGAATCTTCTCATAAATTAAGTTTGTATAGAAAAATCTTCTGAGTCAATTCCCCAATTTATCCATTCAACTGCTTCTTTTGCCGAATTAACATCAGGAGGTACTCTCAAAGTATGAATATTTCCCGTGCTTGGGCAAATCATTTTTAAAATAAATATTGGCTCAATATCCGCATCATCATCTATTCTTAAAAGAGTATATTCTTGCCAGTTATCTATTTCTACAGTTTGCAAATCTTGGCAAATTTTCTCATAACCAATTTCCTCAATTAAGACTCGTCTAAGTTCAGAATTTTTTGTAGTTAAAAGCCATTCTGACTGCCATTCTTGAGGATTTAATTTTCCGTATGCTTCTGGTAATCTCACACCATGATAAGCATATAAACTATAACCATCACTAAATTCAATTGCTGGTTTTTCTACAGCGTGGGGGCGATATTCATCATCTAATAATAACTTTCTGGGGCGATCGCAAATAATACAAATATTTCTCAAGGGATATATCCAACCACAATGTTTGACAATAGACTCTAAGACTTGCCAATCATCTGAATTATAATTGCAGCCAAGAACAGAAATACAAAAATCTATCCAAGCGACATAACTACTCCATAATTCTGTGGGAATAGGATAACTCCAAAGACACAATAACTTTATAGAAATTTCTGATATTATCTCCTGCCATTCTTCTTCTATTTGGGAGTAAAGAATATGACTCCAAAGTTGTTCTGGTTGTAGTGAACCCTCTGCTATTTGACTATCTATTTCTGTAGATAATTGATGGGTAACTTGCATTTCTAATTCTCTTCTGAGCAGTTCCCACCTATCCTTGAAAATATGACGATGACCATAATCATCCTGACTTTTCCATCGTTGCCAAATTTTCTCAAGCAGAATGTCAAAAGCTGCACGGGGACTATCAGAAAATACTATTTCTGGATTTGGGTCACCCATCAAAGCATAAGCTAGTTGAATTCCTTCTGCAGCTTTTTGACGGTTAATAGGTTTGGTAGAAAGTGCTATTTTCTGCCACTTTTCCCGATAAACTCGTATTAAAGCTTTTTGCTCGGGTGTCAGTTTATTAGTTAGCTTTTGTGACATTTTTCAATAAGATTCACAGAAACCAGGTCGATCAACGAAATTTCCTGGTTTGGAAAACAATAATCAGGACAATAAATACGGTTTCTTATTTGGGTGCTTCAATAATTAATAATTAACAATTAATAATTAATAATTATCTCTTCTTAAAACAGATAGGATTGGTTAAAAAGGAAATTTTTTTCTTCTCTTAGTCGATTGGATCTGGTTAGATAACCCATCCATCCCATCCTACTCATGCTCCGCTTGCCGACCGCTTTTTCTCTTGAAATAGAAGGCTTTAAACCTTGATTTTTCAGTAAGTCCCGATCGAGTCTCCTAATGAAGTAGGAGGTACTGTTAACTGATAACTGATAACTGAAATGACATTTCTCAAGTTTCCACCAAAAATTCCTCTGGATCGACTCCCCAGTTTATCCAAGTAATAGCTTCCCTCGCTGTACTCACATCTGGTGATACCCTTGTAGCATGAATATAATTCGTACTCGGACAAGTCATTTTTAATAGATATATAGGTTCAACATCAATATCATTATCTATTCTCAGTAAACTATACTCCCGCCAACTATCTAATTCTATTGCTTGTAACTCTTGACAAATTCTACTGTAGCCTATTCCCTGAATTAATACTCGCCGTAACTCGGCATTTTCTTCTGTCAATAACCATCGTGCCTGCCATCGGTTAGGATGTAATAATCCATATTTTTCTGGCAACTTCACCCCTTGATAAGCATAGATATGATAGCCATCAATAAATTTTATAGCTGGTTCCCCTTCAGCGTGAAAACGGTTTTGTGCATCTAGAGATATATTCATTGGGTTCTCACACACCAAGCAAGTACTCTCTAGTTGCAGCACAAACCCACATTCTTGAACCAACCCTTGCACTGCCAACCATTTTTGTTTGTCATAGCTACACCCAAGCACTGAAATGCAGAAGTCTATCATCTGAATGGAACTAGCCGTCAAATTTTGGCTAATATTGGAAACCAACCCCATTGCACCCCCTATTTCTTGTAGAGGTTGCTTGATGTTTTCTTCCCATTCCCGTATTAGGGGTTGACTTGCCAGAGGTTGCAAGAGGTTTCTATGTAATTGGTGTGACAAAGGTTCTCCAACTCGTTGCCACACTATATCGCCCAATTCAATTAGAGGTTCCCCTCCAGGAAATTGGCTTACTTTTTGTCGCAAGTACTTTTGCTGCTGTTCCCAAATTTGCCTGAGAATAGCACCTTGCCATTCTACCCACAACTTCCCCAACAATTCTGCGTGTTGGCCTAAAGCATCTTGCCAAATAAACATTAACCGCAACAACTGGTCATTGGGCAAGTCATTTTCTAGTTTCTGCCAAAGTGCATTATCAATTTGACTTTCTAATTCCTTTGACAGTTCAATTTGCAAGGAACTCAGTAAGGGAGCGCCCAACATTTGTACTAAACGTTGGGGCGATCGCGACCCCACTATTTCTCTTATGGCATCTGGACTACTGAGAAATAGAATTTCTGGTTTTTTTTTTCCCATAGCGGAGTAAACCGCATTTACTGCCGCTGTTGCTCTTTCCCTATCTATCGGGTCAATTGACACTATATTCTTCTGCCACTTTTCCCGATAAATTGGTATTAATGATTTTTGTTCTGTTGTTAGGTTTTCAATTTTAGTCTGCCACATAGCGCCACCCCATAGGTTCGTATTCTCGCTGAATGCGTACTATCCAGTTTCCTTGTGGAATTGTGACAGGTTTATGTTCTTCATGGGTTAAACTTGCTGTTTCTGACAAAACTTTTAGGTATAGGGTGCCATCTTTTTCGTATAGCTCCGCATTTCCACTGGTAATCTGGTGAGAATGTCCTGTGACTTCTCCTTCTGCTAAAGTCAGGTGGGATAATTTTTTGCCTGAAGTTAGCTTGACTGGTTGCAATATAACATCACCTTGCCGAATTGGTCGCATCCTTATTTTCCTCTCTACTTCTCATCGTAACTATAAATGGCAGATAATTATATTTCCCTGTAAATTACAGGATACATCATTTTATATTTATTCATCAACTTGATTTATTTATAAATTTTTTTTTACCACATTTTTCAAACTAATCTATACATTTATATACTGAATTTTATAAGTATTTTCAGGGTTTTCTATTTTTTATCTGTAGCTTTTGCCCAGAAAAATTTCTTCCATTTACTTTCTCCGACTACTTTATATCGATCATAAAATTGTTACAATTATTTATTTTTTTTTACTTATAATAAAGTTCCTTCAAATTTTTTGACATAAACATTAAAGAGATTTTTAGATAAAATCTTTCTCCAGTACCTAATTTCCAGAAAGTATTATATCAAATACGGTTGAATACTTATTATATGGTTGGGGGAGATGGGGAGATGGGGAGATGGGGAGATGGGGAGATGGGGAGATGGGGAGATGGGGAGATGGGGAGATGGGGAGATAGGGAGATGGGGAGATGGGGAGATGGGGA
>NZ_JAAHGT010000862.1 GCF_010672385.1 Okeania sp. SIO2F4 | reverse complement strand
AAGTTTGGCAAGAAAATTCATTTCATAGAGATATTTCCCAGAAATAATTTCACAAATAGCCAGAGAATTTTGCCTGGGGTTTAAATCTCCAAAAACTCTATCTTGATTGGGAACAAAATTCATTTTACAGGAATACTTTTTTCCCAGAACTAATTTCACAAATAGCCAGAGAGTTTTCCCTGGAGTTTAAGTTTAGAGATATTTCTCAGAAATAATTTCACAAATAGCCAAAGAGTTTTCCCTGGAGTTTAAGTTTAGAGATATTTCCCAGAACTAATTTCACAAATAGCCAAAGAGTTTTCCCTGGAGTTTAAGTTTGGCAAGAAAATTCATTTCATAGAGATATTTCCCAGAAATAATTTCACAAATAGCCAAAGAGTTTTCCCTGGAGTTTAAGTTTGGCAAGAAAATTCATTTCATAGAGATATTTCCCAGAAATAATTTCACAAATAGCCAGAGAATTTTGCCTGGGGTTTAAATCTCCAAAAACTCTATCTTGATTGGGAACAAAATTCATTTTATAGAGAAATCTATTTCAGAAATTTAGTTAATTCTGTTTTCCTCCTATTTTATATATCTGATAGCTACATCCTCCTGAACAACAAGATTAATTTCTTCAGGAGTTTTGTTGCTTAGTACTTGAGTCTTTGTGCCAATAATTATCTTTTTACCAAACTCTCGTTTAATTTTGCCAATTATTTGATTAATTCTTTCTTCCGTTAAAGGTTCATAATTTTCTGTAAGCCAATCAATAATACGTTTTGCATAGGCACGATTTAGATAATTAACACCTGATGCAAGTTTCTTTTGAATGAATTATAACTCTTCAGATATCTTCTGCAATTCCCTACTTAAATTATCAAAATAATCGTCAATATTTTCAGACACTAACTGACAAGACTTGGAAAACTCACTCTCATATTTTTTCAGAGTAGTTTCCTTTTGAGCAATAATTTGATTACTTAACGACTCAGATATTCTCTGAACAGCTTCACTTTTTTTCTGATTTCTAGATTTAAACAATCCACTAATCATACTCACAACTGTACTAATAACCCCAATAGCTACAACTGCGACAATACCCGGAGCAAAAAAAGTAAATATAGTTCCAGCTATCAACACAATACTACCAGCTATTTTGACAAAATTGCGGTCAAAAAAACTTGAATCTTGTTCAGTAAAATCAAAATCAAAAGCACCTAACTCGGCAATTAATTGTAATTCACTCCCTACCTCCTCAACCACTTCTTTTACTTCTTGATTAAAGTTTTGACTAGCCACTTGATAGGAACTTTCTAGTCTTTCCTCCAACTCTATTTCCTTAAGTTTTTCCTGCTATCCCTCTTTTAATTCACTCTCATTTTTATCCCAATAATCTTCAGCAAAAGAAGAAATACCATTCAAAGCATCCCCAAAAACAGTTTTAATTTCCTGTAGCAAAAAATCCAAAGCATCCTGCCAAGACTTATCAATCTTTTTCTGAATATCTCCACACTTATTTTTCAGAAATTGTGCCAAATTATCATAAACTTCAGACCGTGCTTTTACCCACTTCAAAGGTTTTTCAATAGCACCAACAGTAGAACCCAATAAAGTTTGAGACCTCCTAATTTTTCCATCCTTAATTAAAGACTCTCTCACCGAATCTAAAAAATACTGTATTCGACTAGCCTTAAGCAACTCATTTTTTCGTTTTTCATCCTCAGTTTCACGAGAAATTTGTGCCGCCAATAACATTACAGGTACTATCCAAAAATAATCATTACCATAATATTTTCGAGCATAACTACGAATCCGATTAATATGTCCGCCAATACCACTCTTGCCCTCCATTTCAAACAGCTTATTTGGATTCTTGAGAAAATGCTCCAACCTCCGCGAGTCTCGCAAATTATATTTAACATTGAACAAAATAACTAAAGGTTTAGCCTTCCTCTTCAACGAACCTAAAAAACCAAACTCACTCTCCTGAATACTATCATTAGTCACCACATAACAAATAACATCCGACTCATCAATAATACTCTTAGCAATCTTCTCATCACTCTTACCTCCAGGCGCACCAATACCAGGAGTATCAATAACCCGAATATTCTTCCATTCATAAATTCGATTAAAACGAGTAGTGCGCTGTTTACCAACACCAATAGCATCCCATCCATCATTAGTAATAATTGCATGAAGGGTACTTTTTCCTGCCTTAGTTTTCCCCATAAAAGCAATACTAAAATGACTCAAAGCACGTTCTTTAGAGCGAAGTGACTCTTTAACACCATCAATTTCTTTAATAATTTTAGCCGTAAGTTCCTTGCAAATTTCCTCTAGTTGACTTGCCACTTCCTGAGCAGAAGTAGCTTCACCTTTTCCACTACTTTTATCCTTTATTTCTTGAATAACTTTTTGCAGATTTATTCCCAGATTTTGCAAAGCTTTATCTGTATGTTTCAAAGCTCTTTCTGCAAATACATAATCTTCCTCCGCAATAAACCCACACTGACGTATTGCCTCATCATATTCAGGTCCAGATAACAAAATTTCCCGGCGTAGTTGTTCGACCTTTTGCTGCTTCCCACTAAAAGTCGCCAACTTATCTACCAGAGCTTTTGATAATAAAGAATCAGCATTTTTCAGCATCCTCGCTCCCAAAGATACCTGCTCCTTATCCCCATTCCCAATAAACCTCGTATCAGCAAAAGCACTAGCTTTCTCTATTTGTCGTTCCACCTCACTATCAGACCAACCCCAAATTTGGGCTACTTGTTGCGCCATTTGTCGTTCCAATGCCGAGCAAAAACCATCCACATAGGCAATACTCAATATTTGTCCCATCGCCTCATTTCTTTGGCAGGGTGCTACTCGCAATGCAATTTCTGCCACAGATAACTGCTTTTCATCCTGAGCCAGAATTTTTTCCATTTCTGTAAGAGTTGTTGTTCCTAGTTTGCTTTGTTCTGCTAACTCATGCAAAGCTTTTGACTCCTCACTGTGAATTTGTTGGTCAGCACAAACCATCTGAGCTACTAATAGAAATGGGTAGTCTAGGTCTTTATTCAGTGGCTGTTTCATCTCAAAATAGCGATCGCCTACAGAGTAATTCTATTAATTCAAATAAGCACTAAGGAATTACACAAAAATTGCATTTTATGAAGCTCTCAAAAAAACAGCAACAGAAAAAGGTTGCACGGGATCAAAAACTTTGATATAGTAAACTTGGTGGGTGCTTATCGCCCATATACATGATTTTTAATTCAACATAAAAAGATGAATCATACTGAGATAGCCGTTACCATCAAACTATTCGCAGCCTACCAAGAAGCCTACAAAGTTCCCGAACTCCAACTAACCCTCTGTGCAGGAACAAAAGTATCCCAACTGCTAGAAAACATCATCAGCCAACACCCCGAACTAGAAAAATGGCGAAATGTCACCAAATTTGGCATTAACCTCAATTTTGTCCCACCAGAAACCATCCTTAAAGACGGTGACGAAGTAGTCCTCATTCCTCCAGTAAGTGGTGGCCTCAACAACTTTAGAATTTAGATATTTTTTTTAGAAAATAGAATTTATTGCGTATATAGTAATGGGTGACAGATATAAAGGTAAATTTTCACCATCAAATGCTACATTCGGTACTCAAAATAATATAAAATTAATAGTATTAGGTACTAAAATTAACAGAAAAAAGGTAACACAAAAAATATATACCAATCTTATTTAAGTTGTAATATTTTGGTGGTAGGTGCGAATAGCCATTCGCCCGTACAGGACTCAGGAGTGAGGAGTCATAATTTTAAATTTTTTAAGTTAAAATTAACTATTATAATGAGACTTCCAAATAAAAAAATATACAATTAACCTGAATTTAGGGAGTAGGTAAATTAGGTATCGAAACAAATATATCTAGTTTAAAAATTGCATAATATATTTTTTTTATTCTCTAAAAAATGTCATAAACAATGTATTTATTGCCGTATTATCTCCTTAAAATAATAATATATGATTTATAAAGTAAATATTAATAACCTGACTTACTTGCTATACTTAAGTTTTAATATTTATTATACAGCCAGCCCCAAATCACTAAAAACTAGGTAATATAATACTTTTAGCTAAGTTTACAAATCAGCTATAAAATTAACTCCAAAACTATTAATCAAAATAGAGCTAAAAACGATAAAAAATAA
>NZ_JAAHGT010000861.1 GCF_010672385.1 Okeania sp. SIO2F4 | reverse complement strand
ATGCCTATTTGTTTGGTAATAGGTTTGAGTTTTAAATCTCTGGTGTCATTCACTCTCAGAGATACAGACCATCTACCACTAGGGTCAAGTTTGACAGTAATTGTACTAGGTACACAACCTGCTGGTAGTTGCCTACTCCATCGGATAAGTAATGGCTCAGAACATTTAGCGATCTGAGACTTGACCATCTTTCCACTTAAATCCAGATTTCGTAAACTCGGCATTGCCACCGTTGCGCTTTTTCTTGAAGTTGGGATATTTAGCCCGTCCACTGAAAAAATTGGTGAAAGCAGTTTGTAAATGTCTCAAGCTTTGCTGCAATGGTACACTGCTGACTTCACTCAGAAAATCCAAGTCTTCCTGCTTTTTCCAAGAGGTAAGCATAGCTGAAGGAAAGCTTGTAACTTACTCGCTCTTTGTTCTCATACCAGGCATTAGTTCTAGCTGAAGCGCGCTTTGTTGTAGATGAGGCGTACACATCCCAAAGTCTTCAGCAACAGACCTTCCTGTTCTGGAGTAGGGTAAAACCTAAATTTGTACGCTTTTTCCACCATTTACTGTTTGCTTTTCAGTATTTACATTGTAGCAGATTATTTGTAAAACCGCAACATTGATTGGTTTTCCCATGCGACGCTCCCCTGACCGAGAGCGCGGGTCTTCAACCAACCTTGGGATAAAACGTCAACCTGCCAAGGATTTAATGCTCGGTTGGAATCTCCTTGCCTGAGAGCCGGGGAGGATGTCAAAAATCTAAGTAAGTATAATAGTAGACATAAAAAATGAAGGGCATTATGACATACCCTTCATTTTTTATCATTTTAAAAATGTTGAGATTTCTAGGAAGCTGAAGCAACTGCTAGCTTTTGCTCTAGCTCTTCTCTCTTTTTATTGTACATTTCAATCATCACATCAGAGCCTCCAAGGAATTCTCCATCGACGTAAACCTGGGGAATTGTAGGCCAATTAGAATATTCCTTAATGCCTTGACGAATTTCTGGATCTTCTAATACATCGAAAGTTTCATAGTTCACTCCTAAAATATTCAATATTTGAACCACATTATTAGAGAAACCACACTGAGGCATCAACTTATTACCCTTCATAAAAATCATAATTTTATTTTTAGTAACTAAGTCATCGATTTTTGCTTTTAATTCTGGAGCTAGAGTCATGTTTATTTCCTTAGTAGATGGCCATAAAAGCTTTCAACATTCACCATTTAGCTAACCGTTGTACGAAACTGTAGAAAATTGGTTCTGCTTTAACTGCTCCGAAGAATAGAGAGTTGGTTTCCTGCTTTAACCAGAACTTTCAGCAGCACTCTGTCCACAGGCTAAAAATCGGGCGCAACTCGCCCTATATCTAACAAAATTTGAAATTAATGGATTTGACTGCTTTGTTACTCTACTCCGCTATTTTCAGGAAATTTAACAAGCTGTGGATGTACCCAGTCACCTTGTCACAGGTATCCTACTAGATGCGAGTTTTGTTCCGGTTGTCAAGCCGTTAAGTTTTGAAGCTTGGTTTTTGCTTTTCTACTATTCTATCAAGTTTTCTACAGTTTACGGTTAACAGTTTTCAACCCTAATGTATGGTTGATCTGCTTAAGTGATAGCCGATCGCTTTTTGATTATAGATACTATTAATTTGCCTGATGTTTTAGGCCAAATTATGAGAATTAATTAATTATGACTGATGTAGCCAAATAATCCTGTTCGCCTTGTAACCCAAAAGCACAAATTAAGCAGTTTGCCCTGTTGCTTTCCACTCTTCAGGAGTATAGGTTTTCAAAGCTAAAGCATGGATCGCTTCAGAAGCCATTGGTTCTTGTACAGCAGCGTAAACCATTTGATGTTGTTTCACGAGAGTTTTTCCTTCAAACTCAGAGGAAACAACAATGGCTTCTAGGTGGTCGCCACCTCCTGTTAAATCTTGGACTTGTACCTGAGCATCTGGTAACTTAGCTTTAATCATTAACTCAACTTGCTCTAAATTCATAATTCTTCCTCTGGGAAAATACTGACATTCTACATTTTAATTAAGAGATTGGGATGAGGCAGGAGGTTGGTTATCTCCAGAGGATCTAGGATAGGGAATGTCCACAAACCCTAACTCTAGTAACTGCTGGTAAGCTTTTTTTCCCAAATCGCGAGTGGGTTGCTGAGAGCTAATAATTTGAACCAGTAATGGTACTGCTAATTCTGGTTGGTTTTGCGCTCGATGGACAAGAGCTAACTGATAAGTGGCTTGGTCTCTCATTTGGGCAGTGTTCAAAGCTTTAGTCCTTTGGTCATCCGCTAAACGATTATCAATACCAGAAAAACTAGCAGCTAATTGAGTATGGAAATTAGAAAGTTGATTAAATATTTGACGAGCTTCTTGTAGTTTCTGGTTAGCTAAATCATAATTCTCTGAAGCAATGGCATTGTCAGCTTCGTTCATTAAACGTTTTCCCCCCTGAAGACTTAATAGACTGTTTTGTGGATCTAAAGGACGAGCATTTTCAGGTTGGGTGGGTTGTATTGGCTGAACTGGAATAGGAGAGGAGTTTTCTGATTCTACAGTTTCCTCAGATTGAGCATTAATTGGTTCTTGTAAAAGTGTGAAAGCTGCCATAATCGGCAGAGTTAAGCCAAATGTAGAGTAAATAAAACGAATAGGTTTAGCAAATACCATGATTATTTTAGTTGGTTTGTATAAATAAAAAACTATTTTTCACATATACTATCATTATTTTAAAGATATATATTTGATAAGTTATACCTATAAAAATGATGGTAGTTGCCACAAGTGCGGTTGAAATTCTGTGAGGGAATTGAGAATTTGATGGGCAGAATGAAATAAGTTTTTATCCATGTCAGGATCGGGTACAACAATGACGGACATTCCTGCAGATAAAGCAGCTTCCATTCCTGCTAAAGAATCTTCAAATACTAAACATTTTGCTGGGGAAACATCTAATCTTTCAGCAGCTATTAAGAAAATATCTGGCGCTGGTTTTCCACGTTTGAGATTGGGGTCATCTCCAACAATAATATAATCAAATAATTGAAACCATTCTTGATGATTTTTTGTTTTTAAATTAAATGGTTCGCGTGAAGAACTGGTAGCTACTGCTTGAGGAATTTTATTTTGATATAAATGTTGGGTCAGGCGAACTGCACCTGGCATTGGTTTTGCTTCAGGAAAACGTTGATATGTGAGAGTATTTCTTTGTTGAAGATAATTTTCGGCAGTGACAGGTAGTTCTAATAGTTCTACAATTTTTCTTGCAGAATCGATAGATTTTCTGCCAGTAATTTTACATTTAGTATATTTGTCGAAAATTTTGCCATAACGGCTTGTAACTTCTTGGTTTACTTGAGCATGAATTGATTCTGTATCTAGAAGTAAACCGTCTAGGTCGTAGATAATATGGGTGATTTTTGGGAAATCATTCATCTGATTTTTTTATACTAACAATTAATTGGTTAAAACAACTCAAATTGACACTATAGCCTTTATTCCTTGGATGAGGTACAAAATTTGTAATTTTAGGTAAAAGGGAATCGGGAATAGGAAGAAAAAAGATAACTTTACCTTAGGGAATAGCAGAAAATAAATTATCCCAATTTTTCTACTAATCGCGTCATAGCAGTCGAAGCAAAGATTAGGACATTTCTAAATCCTGAAATCCTTTGACAGTTTACTATTCCCTATTCCCTATTCCCTATTCCCTAGCGCCTAGCGCTATAACTAGTTACTCCCTGCTCCCTTACTTTTTCAATTTCTTCCCTACTCCCGTACGGGCGATTCGCATAGATGCCTCTACTTCCTTATTTTCATAGCTAATGGGATAATTTTTTATTTGGAAGTCCCTTGCAAAAGGTGAGAAACCCTATATACATATATTTAGGCTTTGTTAGGTTTCACGCTTTGTTCTAACCAGTCTAAATTTTTAGCTATGTCATTCCAGTAGGTTAGCTTGAGGAAGGTAGCAAAATCTCCCTGGGTAGTCTAACACCAGTAATATCAATTCCCAAAAATAACGGAAGACCTTGCTCAAGACTTCAGTTATTAAGTAATAAGTAAGTAAGAGCAATGTTTTTAGAGATTCGTTTGAAAATAGCAAAGATATCTTATTAATTTCCCTACTCCCTCCGACCTACTCCCTACCTCCTACTTTCAAGAAAATGTAGCAAGACTTT
>NZ_JAAHGT010000860.1 GCF_010672385.1 Okeania sp. SIO2F4 | reverse complement strand
TAAATCATACTCAACTCCAAGTCCTTTACCCCCCCCTAATCTATAGATGGGGTTCCTTTGACCAAAAGCACTGAGAGAACCACTTCCTCCATCAAAGTCTTCCATATAAGGATTAAGTGTAGGAACAAAGTCGTACCAACTTACCTTATTAGCAGCAATAGTTACCCTGATATTATCTCTGACAGGGAACTTATAGAATAGTTTATCTAGCTGAAGCGTATCATCTGTACGGTCAAGAATATTAAAGGTTTGCTGTCCCTCGGACTCAGCTATCCATTGGTTAAATGCTTGAGCATTACCTGCTTGTAACCTGGTAAATAATAAGTCCTCACCAGAAAAGCTAGTGTTGAAATTCAAACGTACCCTGTATTGGAATACTGTTTGGTCTTCATCTTGGGTATTATCACTGAACGCTCCATATCGCCCTTCGTCTTCAAAATTATCAACAAGAGCAAAAATTACCTCACCTCTAAGTTTAGTGGTTGTAGAGAATTGATTAGCCTCCAATTCAGCAGCACGAGCTTCTAGAGCATCGACACGACCTCTGAGAATTGCTAATTCTGCCGAAAATTCTTCTTGTAACCTTTGCAGAATCGCCAGGTCTTCTCTAGTTACTGTATCTGCTAGAGCAGCTTGTAAAAGTTCTGTAATTCTATCTAGGCAAGCGTTAACACCAGCAGCAAATTCAAAACGGGTCAAAGAACGGTTGCCTCTGTAAGTACCATCTGGATATCCAACGATACATCCATAGCGTTCAACCAAAGATTGTAGTGCTTGAAATGCCCAATCTGTAGGCTGAACATCAGAAAGTTGAGATACAGAAGTAACTTGACCTTTTTTCCTTCTACCATTTCTACCATTAATTCTGTTAAGATTACGAAGACCTGGTTGACGAAGATTACGACCTTCTCTACCGTAGCGGTTTATTTGTCGTATGGTAGTTGCTGGTGTATTTGCAACAGAATTAGCCGAATTTGTTCCAGGAACTTGAGCTAATAGTTCAGTTCCTTGTGTATCTATTATTATATTTGTTGATAAATTTTCAGTTGTTGCAGCTTGAGGCTGAATAACTGTATTAGTTGGTTGACTTTCAATTGCCACAGCGGTTGAGGATGCAACAAGGGTTGCTCCCAAGACTGCTGGACTAAAAAGTAGACAATTCCAGAATATTTTTGACATTTTCCCCTCATCCTCACACCAATTACAGAGAGACTATTTGGCTGCTTTATAAAACTGATATAAAACGTCACTGGCTATAACATTTTAATGTTTACTTCCTGCTTCTACAGTCACTGTCGGCAGCACGACCTCCACAAGCATAAACGGTTAAGCCAACCGCATTTATAGAGTTTGTACTTATATATCATATTCATGCGGTCTACAGACAAACCACACTTCTAGCAATCAAAGCTTAAAGGATTTAATGGCATATCCATTACATGACCGTAGTACCGTTAATAAGTCTTAGAAGATGAAAAAATCTAGGAAATAATACTAATTCAGAACCATACTACTGAGTTTTATACTTTAATAGTATGATTTTTCAGCTCTTATATCCTTACTCTTTGATTAAGTCAATGCTCTTCTATGACCTTATACTACAAATTTAGATTTTTCACCTTAAGATTTTAGGTATACCCAAACTGATAACTATCAAAGCAACAGCTTGTCCATATATAAGTTAGGTAGATGATTGACAGGCTATCACAATTTTTTTGTATCAACAACCTTTATTCAATATTTGATAAGACCGCGATCGCGCCGACCATTCACTCCCACAAAGACCCCTCCCTTAAAGCTATCCATTATAAGGAATTCCTGAAAACTTTGTGGGGAGAAGGGGAGCAGGGAGCGGGGAATAAGAAATAAAGAGTATAGTAGCTAGGCAAAACTACTTAATTACTCAAAAAAAGTATTTTTCAATACACTTTTGCTTCTGAAAAAACTCTTAAATAGTTATACACAACTTGTCTATTTTGTCAAGTTTTTTGTTAATAAAGATACTTAGGATTTCCTAAATAGAAATATAAAATCCAAATATAGCAAAGTTTCTGGTAATTCGTATTATTTACTGTGTCCTAGTATCGAAAAGACTTGTCTCTGTTCAAATAGTTCCAAAAAATGGCTATTAATTTTATTCTTGGCTGCTTCAGAACGCATAATTCTCAGAGCAACTTCCACAGGTAAGCCTTTTTTATAAGGGCGATCGCCAGCCGTTAAAGCATCATATATATCTGCGATAATTATAATTTGAGCTTGAATAGAAATATCCTTTTCTTTTAGTCCCCTAGGATAACCACTGCCATCCAATTTTTCATGGTGTCCATAAGCAATTTCTGGTATCTTCTGTAGATTTTTTGTCCAAGGAATCTGTTTTAAAAATTCGTAGGAATCTGTTACATGAGCTTCCATAGCTTGTCTTTCTTCAGGGGTCAAATTCCCCCGAGGAACTAAAAGTTGAGTCATTTCCTCTGGTGTAATCAGAGGTTTAATTTGACCATCTATATCTTTGTAGGTGTAAAGTGATATTTGCTGTAGTTGCTGTAGTGGTTCTTCTGCTATAATTGTCGGCTCGTTAGCCCTTAGTATTGTTTGCCAATAGTCGTTAAGCTGAGTAATTGCTGCTTCTAGCTCTAAATCCAAGTTTTCTATTTTTTGGCACAAAGGACAATTGTCTTGAGTATGTGGTTGAGATTTGTCAGACAAGTGTCCAAGCAAGTATTTGTACTTGGTTTGAGCAGATTCCATTTCCAAAGTACGTTGGGCTACAGAAAACCTTTGCTGGATTAGGTCTAATTGTTCTTCATATAATTTTTTGCGTTTTGTTAATATAGCTTCTGGCACACCTATTTTACCGAAATCATGTAATAGAGCTGCATAACGGATTTCCTGAATTTGCTGACTACTAAAATATATGTCTGACAATAGACCATTAGTAATCATATTTACTTCTTCACACAGACCTACTGTTAATTTTGCTACTCGCTCTGAATGACCAGATGTACAAGGATCTCTCGCTTCTATTGCTTGTACTGATGCTTTGACAAAACCCTCAAATAAATTTTCTATATTTTCTTGTAGATGATTTCTTTCTATAGATATAGCTGCTTGAGAGGCTAAAGAAATTAATATTCTCTCTTCCCATTCTGAATATGACTGAGTTAATTCTTTGGCATTTTCTTTTGTGAGTACAACATCAGATTTAAGTTTACGGTTAATTAACTGAAGCACTCCAATTATTTCCTGATGTCGATTTTGTATCGGTAAAATCAATACTGAACAAGTGCGATAACTTGTTGTATCATCAAAACTTTTATCAAATTTATAGGGAACATCTTCTGGAAGATTGTAAACATCTGGTAAATTTAAAGTATGACCTGTTAAAGCAACGTACCCGGCCAAGCTTTCAGATGTCATAGCTAATTCTAGTTCCTGAAAGGCAAATTCTGATAAAGAATCATTTTGAGCGACCTTGAACAATAACTTCTGTTGCTTGCTATTTAGTTCATCTACTAAATAAACACTACCCGCATCACTACAAGTTATCTCTCGACTTTTAGATAATATTAAATTTAATAGTTCACCCAAATTATGAGTGTCAGATAAAGCAACTCCAATGTCTAGTAACTGCTCTATCAATAATTCTGTAGTCTCAGTAGGTACCTGCAACCACTTAAATATATTTAACTGAAGCATAGTTGAGGCTTAGTCAATAGCCTTGGCCTTAAATTATATTAATATTAATATTAATATTAATTAATATAATTGTTTTCGCAATGAAAGTGTAATTAGTTAAAGATAATTTTACACTAAGAATATTCAATTTCCTGACTTTAGCAAATTAATTTTTAATTATGGTCTACTAAATGAATCTAGATCCTATAGATATTCAGTGATTTAAGTGCTGCTAAATTAGAAATCAAGTCCCAGAAAATTACTCAATCAATATCAAAAATATAGTTCAGTGAAGGATAGATTTAACCAAAGATAGTTGACATCCTCTCCAGCCTAAAGGCGTGGAGATTCCTACCGAACCGTAGCTCCTCGGCGGGTTGACGTTTCCTCGGCTGCTGCTACTTTGGCAGTAGTCTTATGCTTGCCTCCACGTCCGTTTAAAGTCTCGGATTGCCCACCCGCGACTAATATATTTATTGCTGCATTGTGGTCGCGATCGTGCTTTTGTCCACAGT
>NZ_JAAHGT010000086.1 GCF_010672385.1 Okeania sp. SIO2F4 | reverse complement strand
TTCATAATTAAGTATTGAATTGTAAAAATTTTCTAAAGTTTTATTAGATGGTTGACACAATGAATCAATATCTTAGAGTAAGTTAAAGCAAAAAATTACAGGAGTGCAATATGAGTAGTGGAAAAAGTCTCCAGACAACGAAATATGCTGAATATAAGTATAACATTACTGCACCAGTTGATTTTGATGTGGCAGTGAAATACGGTGGTGCACTAATGGCGATCGCTGGCGCAGATGGCGAATTAGCAGAAAAAGAATTTCAATGGTTTGTTGACGAGCAGGAACTATTAACAGTAGATACTCAAGAATACATTGAAACGCTCCGTAAATTCGATTGGAAAAATGCAAACATAGAAGAGTTATTGAGTGGTATCAAGTACGATTTTCCTATGAATTTTCGCCGAGTTATGTTGTACCAAGCTATAAAAATGAGTCGAGCTGATGGTACTTACCAAGAAAAAGAAAAAGCGGCAGTGGCTAAAGCAGCAGAAATTTTGGGAATTGAGCGTACTATGGTTGTTAGTATTGAATCATTAGCTGAAATGGAAGATGCAAGTGAGCGACTGCGACTTGCCTTATTTGAAACTAATGTTTAGGCATTTGTGAATCAAGCTATGAAATAATTGCTCTGGTGTTACAAGAAACCGGGTTTGTTGGAGAGAGGCGTCATAGGATAAGACACCTAAGACAAACCCGGTTTCTACAATAGAATTCTTGCAGAAGTCAGGGAATAGGGAATAGGTATGGAGGGACTGAAATTGTTTATTTCATATCTTGAATTGATTTCATTTTTGATTTTTGGAGATGTTTAATGTCAGAAAAATCATAGGTATTCATCACCAACGCCCTTTTTTACAGAGGATTTTGATCTACTTGGTTTATGACTAAATATATCAAAATTTTCTTGTCCTCAAAAATATCCAATAATTATGAGTAGTTATATAGACGAAGAAAAGATAATTGAAAATTTTGAGTGGAGTCAGCTTTCTCTAGAACGTTTGAAGTTGCTCCAATCTCAAATCAGCAAAGAGATAAACATCAAGATACAGGAACAACTAACAAAAGGTAGTGCTAATTTCAATAAAGAAACAAGTTTGGCATTTAAAGTAAGTTTGGCAAAAACATTTCCTCATAGTATTCGTGGCTCACTGTCTGAGTATGATAAATGTGTTTTTCCAATTAGTTTAGGAAGCAAAAATTTTTATACTAAGCGAGTAGAAGCTTGCATTAAATGGATTAGCTATAATTTTAAGAATTGTCTAGTATTGGTTGGTGATAGTGTACATAGACTAACAATTCAGGTGAGAGAAGGGATAAAAGAGGATGAAGCTTGGTTAAAAGCAATTCATACCGCACAGAAGTTTGTTAATGAAAACTATCTTTCATTTCAGGAATATTCTGAAGGCTGTCAATTTGAGTTCAAGATGCTTTCAGAGATTGCAAAGCGATCTGACTTTAATATTTATTATGACGAACTTCAAAGTCTTTATCAAAAAAATGAATCTTTTCAAAGTATGGTAAATTCCTTTGCTCAAAGCTATCTTAACCGAGTCAAACAGGTAGAAGTGGAGGATATACAGGAGCTTAAGCAAAAGCATCTGGCAACAACGTACTTGCTTGAGGAATCAGCTTTATTTAGCTGTCTTGCCAAAGAAGGATGGCTAGTTTTCCTTTATCCAGGGTCAATCAAAACCTTTGAAGAAATATCAGAGGGATTACATCCAGAAGTACCTCAAGCTCTCAAGCAAATGATCTGGATAAGTCTGCGCCTCAAAAAGCGGAATGCTAAAAGTGAGGATGAAAAATGAGAATAAATTAGCGATCGCTTATTTTCCTACTCGCAATGACAATATTGCATACTCTATACAGAGTAGGGACCTTGCATGCAAGGTCTCTACCTCCCTCATTTCTAGAAATACCAAATGGCTTCTATATGTCAATACTTTGAGATTTAATCAGCAAACCCTACAGCGTTTTTCAGATTTATGAACCACACTGTCATAACCAAAACCCAGTAGAGGCGATTCGCGAATCGCCTCTACTGTGGTCTATCCAAGTGAAAACTGCTGTAATTATCCATTATCCATTATTCATTACTAGACCACTATGTCTTAACAAAGGTTCAGTATTAGGTTCCCGACCTCGGAAAGTTTTAAACACTTCCATCGGATGCAAACTACCACCCAATGCTAAAACCGTATCTCTAAACTGCTTACCACAAGTAGCGATCGCCTGTTCATTTTCCAGACCAGCTTCTTCAAAAGCTGCAAAAGCATCAGCACTCAATACTTCCGCCCACTTATAACTATAATAACCAGCAGCATAACCACCAGCAAAAATATGCCCAAACGCACATAAAAATGAATCTTCTGGCAATGGTTGTAAAACAGTAGTAGTTTGAGCAACACGCTTACGCACATCAACTACTGTTTCTGACCCACCTGGTTGATAACGGTCATGGAGTTCAATATCTACTAGAGCAAAGTGCAACTGACGCAACATCCCACTACCGCTCATATAATTTCTGGCAGCCAAAAGTTTCTGATAATAATGTTCTGGCAAAGTTTCCCCTGTTTCGTAGTGTTTCGCCATTCCGAATAAAGTGGAGCGGTCATAACACCAATTTTCCATAAACTGACTAGGCAACTCCACCGCATCCCACTCTATATTATTAATACCTGCTGCACCTGCATAGTCAACTGTTGTCAGCATATGTTGTAAACCATGCCCAAATTCATGGAAAAGAGTTTCTACCTCCCTAAAAGTCATCAAACTAGGTTTACCATCTACAGGAGGTGTTTGATTACATTGTAAATAAGCTACAGGTAAACGCAAATTACTTTTACCATTCTCTACAATTTTAGCACGAGTAATACACTCATCCATCCAAGCTCCACCTCGTTTTTCTGCTGGGCGACTATAAGCGTCAAGGTAAAAGTAAGCAATGGGTGTGTTATTTTCATTATTAACTTGGAAATAACGTACATCTTCATGCCATACTGGTGCTTCCCCGTCTGCAGCAGTAATATTAATGCCAAATATCCGCTTGACCAAGCTAAATAACCCATCTAGAACTTGTGGCAGGGGGAAATATGGTCGCAACTCTTCTGCAGTGAAGGAAAATTTTTCTTCCCGTAGTCTTTCTGACCAAAAACTGGTATCCCAATGTTTGAAGTCATTTGCTTCTGGAGCATTTTTTCTAGCAGCATAAGCTTTAAGGTCTTCTAAGTCTTTGACGGCAGCATCATAACTAACACTGCGTAATTCTTCCAATAACTTTTCTACTGCTTCCACACCGGGTGCCATTTTACTAGCGAGACTCAATTCTGCATAACTATTAAAGCCAAGAATTTCTGTTTTTTGTTGACGTAGCTCCAGAATCCGTTCAATTAAAGGATAGTTGTTTAAGTCTCCACTGTCAGCACGACTGATAAAGGCTTTATAAAGTTTTTCTCGCAACTCCCGTTGTTTGCTGTGCTGCATGAAGGGTACAAAACTAGGATAGTCGAGGGTGATGCGCCAGGGTCCGTTTTCTGGTGTAGCATTTTCGGCTCCATCGTCTCTGGCGGCTTGAGCTGCTAGACTTAATAAACTGGGTGGTAAACCGTCTACTTCCTCTTTTTTAGTTAATGTGAGGCTAAAAGCTTTGGTGGCATCAATAACGTTATTAGAAAATTTGGTTGAAAGTTCTGCTAGTTCTAGTTGAATGGCATTGAAGCGTTCTCGTTTTTCTCCTTCTAAACCTACTCCTGAAAGTTCTGCATTTCTGATGGCAGCTTCAACTATGCGTTTTTGTCCTGAATCTAAGTTTTTCCAACTATCGCTATTGCTTAAATTTTTAAAAGCTTGATAAAGAGGTTGACTTTGATTTAGTTTATTAGAAAATTCTACTACTTTGGGTTGTACTTCATTATAAGCTTTTCGTAGTTCAGGACTATTTTTAACTCCCATTAAATGTCCTACTATTCCCCAACTCCAAGTTAAACGGTCTTCTAATTTTTGTAGAGGTTCTACTAAGTCATTCCAAGTTGGTTTAACTGTTCCTTCTAAGTTAATTAGTTCTTGTTCTAATTCTGTCAGTAGTTCTGTCATTGCAGGTACTACATCTTCTGTTTTGATAGATTCAAAAGGGGGTAATCCCTTACCAATTAGTAATGTTTTTTTTGTAACTGTCGTATTAGCGTTCATACGCGGGTTATCTTGATCTCCTCATCATTTTATTTTCTATTTCAATATTGTAGCGTAACTAGAACATAAATCAAATTTTATCTCTAAAATAGCTGAATTTTTTGCCTCTGGAGTTGTGAATAATACCAGCCATGAAAAAAGAATGTTACCAAATAATTAATAATTAAGAGTTAATAGTCAGTAATTATTCATTCAACAATTCACGCCTTGAAGCCTCCCCTTGGATAGGGTAAAAATCAAAAATTTTCCTTTGACTCAATCCTATCCGTTTTAAGAAGGGGTAATTATTAATTATTAATTGTTCATTGTTAATTGCTGAAAAAAAGGTGCATCTCGATCTGAGATACTTAATAAAGAACTTATCCAATTCATTTGATCGAGCTATCTCTATCATTTTCCCTTTTTTTATTCAATATTTATTCCTAGTTTGCTCTTACAACTTCGGTCTTCCTTACTTCTAATATTTGTAACAAACATCGATCGCTCTTGGTATAATACCAATTCAATCCGACAATTTTCTCAAGCAATAATTGTTGGAAATATCTGAATCGGGGATAGGAAATAGAGCCATAAACAAAATTGAAAAAAGAAGCATAAATCAGGAAAAAGGAATAAAGAAAGAAGAACAAAATGGTGAGATTAAAGATTCATATTTTGTTAACAAATACTCTCTTATTAGGGTTTGCTGAAAAAGTCTTATGGCTTAGGGGAGGACACAGGAGACTGGAGACAGGAGAAATTGGGAATTTAGAGGAGTTAGTCGAATATTTTATCCCTCAGTTTTTCTGCAATTATTCTCCTCAAAACCCTAACTTTCTGCTTGCTCAAGCTGAAAAAGCCAGACCCCCTGGAGCGAAAAAAAGCCTAAAACCTTTATCTGTCGATGGTTTTAGATTTAATCAGCAAGCCCTAATTAGGAGAAATAATTTATGAATAGAAAGAGGTCTTTTGGTACTGCTGAATCAATACTTATAAGCAGGAACAAAACTATTTGTAGAAAACATTTAATGAAAAAAATATTCGATTCAATATTTCAATCCGAATGCTTCAGTCAGAGGTACTGATAACTGAATTGCGCAGTTCCTCCGACAGGAGGCTAACTGTTAACGCAGTTCCTCCGACAGGAGGCTAACTGAAATGACTCCACTCCCTTTTTTAATAAACCTCTTGCAAAATTTTTAATTAAACCAATTCAAGAAGTCTAATCGACAATTTTATCCCCCCTATTCCCTCCATACCTATTCCCTATTCCCTGACTTCTGCAAGAAGTCTAATCTTGGAGAGAGTTTATTAATTTTAGATCGCAATAAGTTCTACCTTTAGTATCCCCACTTAGAGTAGTAAATGGTTTTTCTGGTTCTCCTAAATGATTTAATACTAGAGTTGCGCCAGTAAAATCTTGATTAACAGTATAATCATTAACCGTCACAATTGTTTTTAATCCTACTTGTAAGGCTGCTTGTAAACCATGATGTGAATCTTCAAATACTATACAATTATTGCTGTGAATATTCATTTTTTCTAACACATAATAATAAATATCTGGAGCAGGTTTTTTTGCCGGAACTATATCTCCTGCAGCAATTATTTCAAACCAAGAAATACTTTCTTTTCCCAAGGTATGCTCTAATAATGCCGTCACATTTGGTAAGGCGCTAGTAGTAGCGATCGCCAACCGCATTTTATTAGTTCGTGCTTCTGTTAATAATCTTTTCACTCCTGAGCGTAATGGTATAGCACCTGTTCCTAATAATTTTTGGTAATAATTTGTTTTACTTGCGTGTAGATTAGAAATTAATTCTGGCAGTGGAATTGATGATGAAAATTTTGGTTGATACTGACTAATATAAAAATTAATCCGTTCTTTCCCACCAGCGATATGCAGTAATTCTCCATACAAGGAAACTGACCATTCCCAGTCTAACCCAGCTTCAGCAAAAGCTTGATTAAAAGCTACTCTATGGCCATCTCGTTCTGTATTTGCTAAAGTGCCATCAACATCAAATATTAGGGTAAATGCTTCAGTCATTTCAGTTATCAGTTATCAGTTATCAGTTATCAATACCTCCTGGAATAAGAAAGCTTGAAATACTGAAATTTTCTTTTTTTTATCGCCTTTGAAAAGGAGAATATTGACCTAATTTTATGGTATAGTTTACCGAAAAATTCAGGTATAAAGCCTCTCCATTCATGGAGAAAAAAAATTTCCTTTAGCTCAATCCTCTTCTTTATAAGAAGAGGTAATTATTAATTATTAATTATTAATTATTAATTATTACTTAAAACCTACCTTCAGATTGCTTTACTGACTCTGCAGTATGTTCTCTAATGGGTTGTTTTGAAATTATAGACTGATGAGATGATTGGCTAGAATAATTTGTATGTTGTAATTGTCTCACAAGTGTAATCAGACGTTTCAAGTGAGGTTTTACCACCTGTGTATTTTGTATTTCCAAATCGTCAATTTTGGCCTGAAGCTGGGATATATCTGCTTGAGGTTCCTTGGCCAATACTTCCATATCCCTTTGCAGATTAGCGATCGCTTCCTCAATTACCAAAATACGGCCATTTACTATTTCCCAATCATTTGTAGTCAGAGCTTTTTTATCTACAGATGCTAAACTTTTTTGCACAGAAGAAGCTGAGTGTTCTAGTGCAGTTAGTTGCTGTTGTATCTCTGAGTCCAGAACTTGTATTGATTCAGTAGAGAATTTTTCACGAACTGATTCAATTTCTGTAGAAAGCTGTTGACGAAGTTTAACTATTACCTTTACAGCATTTTTTTCTAGCTTTTCTACTGAGCTTTGAATTTCTCCTATCTCAGACTTTTGAGATAATAGCATCTGCTGTTCAAATCGGTATCTATTAGCCACATTCAGAGATAAGGCCAATGTCATAGGTGCTACTGCGTAAAATGCTTGTCCCGAAGCTACTACTCCAAAAGCACCCAATGCTGAACCAATTATACAAGCATACTCCGCCAAATTGAGCCAATGCTTTTTATCAAAAGTTTGCTTCACAGCTCTCCTTGGCAATGAATCTCGATTCCGTTCCATATTTAGTCACATTTGCTCACAAGCATTTTCTGTTTCATTCTATAAGTATCGGCACTATCTACAATTCTTTATTGATACGAGTAATATTATACCATTGACATTTCCCGGATTGAACCATTAACCTAAAACCTATAACCTACAATTTTCTCGAATTATGGTTGAAAATTACCGAATAATTAAGGTTTAAAGCCTCTCACTCGCCGTGGAGAAACAAGCGGTCGTTTCGGCTGTCGCCGACAGGAATGCGGAGCATGACCTAGGATGGGATGGCGAGGTCTCCCGAAGAAAGCAGAGCCGCTCCGAAGTGCGCCATATCCAATCTCCCCTTGATCAGAAAAAATTTTCATGATTAGTCAATCCTATCCGTTTTCAAGGAGAGGTAATTGTTAATTATTAATTATTAATTATTAATTTTTGAACCTATCATCTCCGAAAAAATCAGGTTTATCCTATGAAACAAATTAAGTCTATTTTTACTGTAACATTGTTTTTTCTTCTACTCCTAGGAGTAGGATTTTTAACAGTTAATTTTGTCTTAGCTATAGTCAATAATTTATCTTAAATTATTCCCAATAATGTTTTTATCTAACTATTTAAACCTAGTATATAGCGATCAATTCTGATTCTACTAAAATCCTGATAAATACATTTTTTTTCATTGCCGACCAGAATGAGAAAGCTTAATGGGAATTTCAATTACAAACACTGTAAATTCGCCAATCATAGACTTACAAGACAACTTACCCTGATGTTTATCAACAATTAATTCTTGGGAAATTGACAAACCTAAACCCATACTATTTTCTGAGGTTTTCGTAGTAAATAAAGGTTCAAATATCCGGCTATATACTTCTTCAACCATGCCTATTCCATTATCAGCAATAGCAATCGCGATATAATCATCTTTAACTTCTGTAGTAATTAAAATTTCTGGTTCAAACGGTTGAGGATTGATTTTTTTTGTACTTAAATTTCGGTGTTTTTCCTCCAGTGCATCAATAGCATTAGTAAAAATGTGCATAAACACTTGATTTAACTCTCCAGGATAACATTCGACATGAGGCAAACTTCCATACTTTTTAACCACATTAATATCAGGGCAATTCCCTTTTCCTTGAAACTGATTTTGCAAAATTAAAAGTGTACTGTCTAATCCTTTATGAATATCTACTGTTTTTATAGATTCTACTTCTAATCCAGAAAACTGTCGTAGCGATCTAACTACATCTCTAATTCGTTCTGCCCCTATCATCATTGAGCCTAATAATTTTGGCAAATCTTCTTTAATAAAATCTAGTTCTATATCTTCAATTTCTGACTCAATTTCTGGTGTAGGATGAGGATAATGTTGCTGATAAATATCTATCAAGTACAACAAATCTTGAACATAATTTATGGCTAAACCAATATTACCAGAAATAAAATTAACAGGGTTATTAACTTCATGGGTAACACCTGCCACAACTTGCCCCAAGATAGAAGTTTTATGCTTTTGAATTAATTGAGTAGTAGCCGAGTTTAGTTTCTGTAAAGTTTGCTCTAATTGATCGGCTTGTTGGCGAAATTTTTTCTGATTATGGCGTAGTGAAGCTTCCATTGCCAAACGTTCTGTAATGTCTAAACCAACAAAAACTGCGGCTGGTAATGATGCTTTATCCCGATAATATTTTTGAGCAACTATTAAATAAGTCCTAATGTTTCCTCTAACATTTGCTTTTACTTCTCTAACATTCGTCAAATCTGCTTGAGCAAAAAAGTCATAAACAAAATCGTTAAATTCTGGGCTAGTCTGTAAAAATCCTACTTCTTTATTAATAAAAGTTTCAATAGGTAAATTGTAGGCATTAGCTAAATGTTTATTAACTCCTAGATATCGTAAATCTGGACTGATCCATGAAACTAATCCTGGTACCGCATTTAAAACAGCTTGGAATTGTTCCTTCGCTTCTCGTAAATCTAGATTAATTTTCTTTTGCGCAGAAATGTCACGCACAATGGCACATTGATATTCATGACCATGAAATTCTAAATAATTTGCATTGACTTCTACAGGAAAAATACGACCTGCTTTAGTACAATAATTCGATTCAAACCTCAGAGATTTTTGATTTTTAACTTGTTGCCAATAAGTTGGCAAAACTTCTCTAGATAATTCTAAGTCAATATCATAAATTGTTAGCTGAAGTAATTCAGATTCAGAATATCCCAGCAAATTACAAGTCTGTTTATTTACATAGTATAGTTGTCCATTAACACTTATCCAGAAAATAGCATCAGCAGCATTGTCAGTTGCTAACTTAGTTAATTCTAATTGTTGCTGAATTTTTTTCTCTCGAGTTATTTCTTCTGTAGATATAATTAGACCACCAATAATACCTTCATCTGTATGCCAAGGTTTGACTTTCCATTTTACCAATAGTATTGAGCCATTAGGAGCAGTAATTGTATGTTCTAACTCAAATTGGCTAATGGTTCCTACTAGACATTTTTCAGCTTGTCCCTGCCAAGATGCTGGGAGATTAGGGAATACCTGGTAATGCAGATTCCCAATAATTTCACTAGACTCTAGTTGCCAATATTGTAACCAGATACCAGAAGCCGCTAAATAAAACATTTCCTGGTCTAACATTGCCATAGCAGCAGGTATATGTTTGATGAATTGGCAAAGTTGATTGTAAGTTCCATGTTTTTCTGGATATTGATGACTTAGGGGAGGAGTTGAATCATCATAGGTGGTTGTGTTTATTGGTCTTTGTTTCATTTTTAGGATTTCCTCCCTAGTCTGATTTAGTATTTGTGCTATTAGGTGGTGCATAATCTCGTCGTGGCAAATAAATTAAGGGGGGTTCAAAAATAATTGCAATTCCCTCGACTATCACATTTCTAACACTAACTTGTCTATAAATGCCAATAGTAAAACTTTTATGTTGGATTAATTCTTGTACTAGAGATATTTCGGATGAAGAATTTAGTTATGCTGCCTAAAGAAATAAGAATCAGGAAAATAATCATGAAAGGTGGTAGGTCTTAGGTGTTAGGTGGTTCAGAAAAAATATCTCAAGTATAATTAGTTTTTTAATAAAGCATTAATGGATGATAAATGGTATTAATGACTACGTTTTTTTCTCCATACTAATTGGTCTAATTATTTTAACTTCATTCAAACTATAGTGCTGAATTTTCTTAATGTTTATTTGATTTTCAGTAAATTTTCAGTGAGATAAATTTATTCTTGGTCTGTGAAGATTACGACAGTTTTGGAGTTAATGAGGTAAAAAGTTTTAGGCATTTAGGGAATAGGGAAAAAAGATTAGTATTAAACTGTGCCTCACTATCTCCAATGTACTATGAATTTGTAGGTATTTCAACAGTGAAAATACATATTTTTCAATGATTACAAATTAACAATTACCTATTCTTAAAAATAAGAGGATTGACTAAGACCACATTCATGGATAGATATTTACAGGGAGTAGGCAATAGGCAATAGGCAATAGGGAGTGGGAAAAACCATCGCTCTTTAATTTTATCGTCTTGCCAAACCAAGGTTTCCTCTAATATCAAATCCGCTTGCTTCGGAGTGTTATCAAAAACCTGGTTTATGGGATACAAATTTCAGTATGGTAGGGCATCTAATAACATTTCTCCAAAACTTTTCTACATTTTGTTGATCGAGGGAGTAGGGAAGAAGTAAACATATGAATAATTAACATTAACTTAGCTAAAATCAGAAAAAAGGTAATTATGCCTGTGTTAATTAATTAATCACTGAAGTGTTACCCAAGTATAGCGTTACTTTTGGGGATTGGTATAAGACAAACCTGGAATAATATACTTTATTTATACCGATACTACCGGATTTCATCTAACTAATCACAAAAACTTCATTTCAATAATTAATAATTAATAATTACCTATTCTTATAAAGAAAATAATTAGGTTCAAAGATTTTTTTTCTCCATGAATGGAAAGGTTTTATACCTATATTTTTCGGTTAAGAGTATTTTTTTAAACTGGTATAAAAAAACAATTTTCTTGATTTATCCTGAAAAGGAAAGAGTTTAAAGCTTAATTATTAGACTTGTTGGGAATTAAGCTCAAAAAGTTGCTAAAACCCTTATCTGTTTAAGGGTATACTGTTTTTGGAGCTTAAATAACTAAAAGGCTATATATAGCAATCCTAAATAGGTTGTCAAAAATCAAAAAGTAGATAAAAAAACTAAAATTCCCACCAGTTAAGTATTCCCAGTTGAGTGTATCCTCAAAGCGGTAAGATTTTTATACACAAATAAAATAGGATTGCTATAGTAAGCTTTTGAGAAGTTTCAGTTTTTATTTCCCAACAACTCTATTATACTAATTTGATAAATGTTTGCTAAAAGTAGCTAGGAAATTTTTTAGGAGTCAGGAGTCAGGAGTCAGAATGAATAGCTTTAATGCTATTTATGACTTCATAAATTATCGAATTCGTCCAAGAAACATCTCCTGTCAAGTCTTTTTATTGCCCTTATTATTCATAACATTCTTTTTTCACGCTTGGTATTAATTATTGGTTAACAATTCTGGAATTTATACCAGGCGAGATAAATTTTTGCTACAAATATAGCAATATGATTTAAGTTGTGAGATATTGGAGACTTTTAGGGAACAATTAATTGGGAACACTTAACTGAGAAGAAGAAAAAAACGAACATATATGAATATGATAACTACTATATTTATACTTTTAAGGAACATCTCAATTCTCAGAACTGATTCCTGATTGCTATAGTTAGGTTATTCTTTAGGAAGACCGAGGACCAGGTCCGAGTCAGGAGGAATAGAATCTAAAGTTTTTTATAGCTCTCCTCTATTTTTAGTCAAATAGATATTAAAATCAACTTATTTAAACACTCAAGCTTATTCTTCAATAATTAATAATTAATAATTACCTATTCTTATAAATGAAGAGGATTGGCTAAAAGGATTTTTTTCTTCTCTTGGTCGATTGGATATGGCGAGGAAACCTCGCCATCCCTCGACCGCTTTTTATCCATGAATGGAGAGGCTTTATACCTGAATTTTTCGGTAAAATTCTTTTTTCGCCCTTAGTATTACTAATACAATTTCTCAAAAGCTTTTCTACATTTTCTTGAGCTGGGGAGTAGGGGAGTGGGGGAGTAGTAAACATAAGAACAATTAACACGCCCCTGGCTAATAATTAAGGTTTGCGGAAAAAAGTCTTTTGGTAAGGGTAGGAGTTAGGAGCAACGGGAATTATAGAGGAGGTAGAAGTCAGAATTTTCCCTTGGTTTTTCTGCTGTTGTCTGCCGAAAATGCGCTCCATGGATGAGCTTTATAAGTGCGAAAAGCTGGTACTTTTTTAGATTAAAAAAGGCACTTACCTTTATATTTCAATGCTTTGATGATTATTCAGCCAGCCCTAATTATCAAAAAGATTATTTAACCTGTGTTAATTACTTAATAATTGAAGTGTTACCTAAGTATAGCATTGGTGCTTGGTAATTGGTATATAGCAATTCCCAAAAAGCGTGAGGTACAAAATTCTTTGGTTTTAGGGAACACTTAACTGGGAACACTTAACTGGGGAAAGGGGATGGGGAGTAGGGAGTAGGGAGTAGTAATTCTTGTTCCGTAGCAGTAGAAAACAACTGTATCTCACTAATTTGAGAAACGCTATAATACTCAAAATCAAAATTTACAGACTAGTAGGTTGAGTTTGATAACTGAAAATTCAATAACAAAACTTCCGAATTGTAACTGATTTTATTCTATAAATTAGGATCTAAATTAATATTTTATCGCCCAAACCAACCCCTAGACAAAGCAGTAAGTAAATTCATACATTAAATCTACTCTACCTTTGCGTAAAACTGCTGGATCTAATCTTTCTTTAGTATTACAGGTCATTAAAACAACTAATTTATGCTGATGATTAATTCCAGATTCATCTACTACGCTTTGATATAAAGTACCATCTAACAAACTGAGAATATGTTCCGTTTTACTATTAGTTTGTGCTACTTCCAAAGAGCGGTCTTGAGCTAAATTATCTGCCTCATTAATAATCAGACAAATCTGTTCTAAATACGTTGGTGGTACAAAATTTTCTACTGCATCATGATCTAAGATAAAAATTACATATCCTAAAGGAACTAAAATCTCTTTTGCTACTGCTTGAGTCCAAGCTGTTTTACCTGTTCCTGGTTCTCCACTTATTAATATAGCTAGTTGATTTTGTACAAAAATTTCTTGCTGTACTGTCTCAGTAAAGTTTTGAATATCTTGAGGAAATGTATTAATAGGAAATTGACTTTGAACTTGCCCTATACGACATTGATAACCACTTACCATAACTGCCATATTGTAGGTCGATTTTCTCACAAGTGGTGCTATATTTTGAGAAATTAAACTGTAGTAACGTCTGCCTTTATCATAAGTTTCTACTTGTAACCAACAGCAATATTTTGACCAATAACTATATACTGTACCTAAAGTTTATAGACGTTCCCAACTGATAAATCTTTCTATCGGATAATAAAAATTTCTTTCCATAAATGATTGGGTAATTATGTTAGGTTTACCCAATAAATCAAGAATTTTAAAAATAGTAATTTCTTGAAGTCTATTCAGAGCATATTCAATAGGAATACTTTCTCTTGTAATAGTTCGTTTCACAGGAGTTTCTATGCTCAATAAATCTTGATAACGATAATCTGGAGTTGGAGGTTGAGGAGTTATATAATCCCTGTATTTTCCGAAAAAATGTTTAATATGTTTGCCCACCAAGCAAATTCATGACGACCTAAAGCATCTGCAATGTCACTAGCTATATCAAGAGTTTTTTTGCTGACTTCCCAAGGATCATTAGATAATAAATGCCATAGATATTCCCAATCAAATTCTCGGTAAAGTGGTCGCCAACCTGCTCCTAGTAATCCTTTATTTTGAGGATTATTTTGCTTACTGTCGAAGTATCCTGTTCCCATAGTTTGTTGAAGTTCTATATATACACAAATTTTCTTTTAAGATAATATTTATCACCTGTAACATTTCCAATTAACTTTATCGCTGATGGCTGATTACTTTTATTACCTTATTTTTTTTGCTCTTTATAGAGGAATTGTGATAAATTAATGGCAAAATACCGGCATTCGTACTAAACGCAAGAGGTGAAAATTATAAAATATTATAGTTTTTTTATAAAACAAAATAAAAAAAATATCGTTACAGTAAAAAAGGGAGTAGGGAATAGAGAAGAGGGAAAACCTTCTACCTTTAATTTTCTTGTATGGCAAAATTCATGTCTCCCCTACCTACTAATACAATTTTCATAAAATATTGCAGAGCGTGACATAACAAGTAAAAGGAGATAGGGAACGCCGGAACCAGGAAAGATAAATAAACAAAACATTGAGGAAAAAAAGTTTAATTTTGACAATGAATCCAAACCATAAAGTATTAAACTTTAGAAATAAATCACAAATAATGAATGTAACAGCCTTTTTTTGATTTGGTATAAAAAAAGTTAATATAGCAACATTTTTTGCAGCTAGTATAATAGCAATTACCAGAAACTTTGCTCTAAAGTTTCTAATTCATTAACTGAATCTTGAGCAACTTTTAAAAAGCATTGATGATCGCCTAAAGATATCCTTCCATATATTTCTGAAATATTAGCGGCTATAAATGATGACTATCTTTTTATTTGTTGAAAATTCCATATAATTACTCAAATTAAAATTAATTTTTGCGTTTAGTTTCTCCCTTCATCTAAAATACTGTTGTGACAAATCATTAAATTTTTTAAAGTCTTTGAAAATTATTTTAGCTGTGATATTTTCAAACACTGAAAAATAATCAAATTAAAATAAAATTTTCCCTTTTGCTTCATCTAGTTAATTTTTAATTCTACTTAAACGAGAATAGCCTTCTTTTTTATTTCACCTTCAAGTAGATGGAATTTGTAAATACTTAGTTGGAACTTCATCAACTAACCAAACATTATTGTGAGAAAGGTAAAAATTATAACCATCTTCAGACATTGCCATCGCATCTATCACTAATACTATAGATTTTCCATTTCTTCTTTTTGCGACATTTCTAGCTATAGTAATATCATTTGATAAATGAACATGATTTCTTGACATTTTCTGTAAACCAGTTTTTTTAATTGAGTCAATTACATGAATTACTGTACCATGATAAAGTATACCTGGAGGTATTTGTGGTTCTAATTGCAAATCTACTTTTACACTGTGTCCGTAGTTAGCACGAATTAGAGTACCACTAGGGTCTACAGAAAATCGTTTTTTATCGTTCTTTTCTACAACTGTATAAAGTTCTGTTTCCCAGATAGGAAATTTATGATTTTTAGCTGCTTTCAATAGTTCTTCTATAGCAACCCAACCATGAGGATCGAGTTTAATACCTATTTTCTCGGGTTGGTGTCTCAACACGAAACTCAAATACTTACTAACTTTTACTATGTGAGAATTGTTCATAATATTATTTATTATTTTTTCACAAAAAATATTACTTATATCATGTCCGGATGAACAGTTATAAATAATTTGGGAGGAGTCAGGAGACAGGAGAAAAGAATGTATTAGGAGAAAGAAGTGTTTTTATTACGCTCTTATCCGGACATAGTATTAATTGTTATTTGTTTAACTAAGCAATTTAATTTTGATATGGTTGATTTTTTCTGGAGCATTAAATATAGATGTCAAGCTTCAGACATATACTACTTTTATGTTACAATATAAATATAAGAACTGTCAAGGATAGGTATAGGAAAACTAAAAAATCAAAAGTCCAAAGGTAGAAATTAAATTATTACTGTGACTAAAACAAGAGAATTTGAGCATGTTCTAACAGTCACTATTACTGTTATAAAAATGATATAATTTCATCTCTTGCTCATTGTTGCGCTTTAGCGCTCTTAGAAATATTTATGCTAAAGTGCAACTACAAAGAAATAATTTTAATAACTAATTATTCAAAAAACCTTATCTAAGTATTATTTACTTTGTAAATCATCTTTGATTAGCCTTGGTAAAAGTAAAATTATCAGCTAATAAATTAAATATAAATACTTAATTGATTTCGACGATTGAGAACTGGCATTTCCTCCTGACTTTTGAATTGCGGAATGTAGACTCTAATGAACAGAAATTAAATAAGACTGGGAAAGTCTGGTTTCTGCTGTTGAAATATATTGATATTCAATAATTAATAATTAATAATTACCTCTTTTTAAGAATGACAGAACTTAGAATGAGTAAAACCTGATAATTACTAATTACAACTCCCTACTCGACTATTCCCGATATCTAGCAAACTTTTTTCCAATTGGAATAATAAAATTCAAACAAACTCGTTACCGAATAATTAATAATTAATAATTATTAAGTAGAGCAAGGTAAAAAAAAGGTGTTGGATATTTAGTTATAAAAGCCTTAAAAGCATTGATATAGCTTACTTATGAACCAGTTGACAATTTGATACATAAACTACAATATTTACCACTCTCTACTTAATTAAATACCTTGCTTAAAAGCCTCCCCCCATAAGGGAAAAAATCCTAGGATATTTCCTTATCCATATTCCCTTACGGTTTTCCTTGAGGTAATTAGGGTTTGCTGAAAAAGTCTTATGGGTGATGGTAGGAGTCAGGAGTCACGAGGAATTTAGAGGAGGGAGGAAGAAAAATTATCCCTTGATTTTTCTGCCTCGTGTCAACCCAAAATCCTAACTTTTTTAGCTTTTTAGGACGAAATCCTTGTACTTTTTCAAGACCTAAAAAAGCACTTTCCTTTATCTGTCAATACTTTTAGATTGAATTCGCAAGCCCTAATTATCCATTATCCATTAATGAAATACTAATCTATTATTTATCCCTATATTGAAAAAGTATATGGTTTGCATAAATTGTCAAAATCAAGTCTTTTTGTTCTCTTTTTAATATATTTATATTTCCTAGTTTGAGTGGAATATATCCATGTTTTCCTCTTCCGTCACCCTCTGCAATATTTTATCAAATTAGTATAAATGAGGCCGTTTTTCAACTAAAACAAAATCAACAAAAACAAAAAAGCTGATGACTTATAGTTGAATTGCCCATTGTTATAAATATAAATTAGCAACCAAAAGAAAGAAAGTTCTCTTGGTTGCTGAAAATCAAATATTATTAGTAACTAGCGTTGCTAATTTTGGGTATGATTTGTATTTGTTGGCAATTGCTAAACTATTGAATAACAAATACTTGAAATTATTCAGTTTTTATTTTCATACCTTGACTCAGCAACGCCTAGCAATTAAAAGTCTATAGAAACCTATTAGACTGTAGTTGCTAACTGTGGACGAAATGCTTCCTTTAATAACTCCACCTTCTGCACCACCACGTCGCTGTCGGGCTTGCCCTTGAGCAGGGAGATGATCTCGTCGCTGGTGTGGCCGCTGGTCTCCCAGCCGTCCACCTCGATG
>NZ_JAAHGT010000859.1 GCF_010672385.1 Okeania sp. SIO2F4 | reverse complement strand
TAAAAACCTAACCCCCAGCCTCCCTTCCCTGCAATGGAATGGGGGTTAATAAGCCTCTCTCCTACAAGGAGAGAGGTTTTTATCAGAAGATCCCATAATTTGCGAAGGTTGTGTTGCTGCTTTAGCAGGAGAATTTTAACTGTATTCTGAACCCTAAAAACCTAACCCCCCTGCCCCCCTTCCCTGCAAGGGAATGGGGGTTAATAAGCCTCTCTCCTCGTAGGAGAGAGGTTTGGAGAGAGGTTTTTATGAGGTCCAGTCGAGTAGAGTTAAATTTCATTAACGCACCGTCTATACTAAATAAAATCCTATAATTTAAACAACAGCAAAATCAGTTAACTTACGAGTTTCAGGATCGTGGAAAGCTAAAACAATATCTTCTTTCGGTACATTTTCCCTTAATAAATCATTAGCAATTCCTTCCTCCGTCCAATCTTCCTCAATATAAATCTTCTCATTTTTAATCCGAATATAAACAGAAATTGCTTGAATTCGTCTATCATTTTTCCAGCCAATATTAAACCAAAGATATTGACTTCTTTGGTCATCAAACATTAATAGCTCATCTATATCAGGATCGGGAACTTGTGCGGATATTCTTTGATAATTAGTTAGGATTTCTTTGATGATATTTTGATAATTAATTAGCTTATCCATTTAATAATTTCCTCTTTTTTAATGTCAACTACTAATAGTAAAACTTGATATTTTTGGAGAATTAATTCAACTGCAACTTGCGCAAAAAACTTTTCGTAAATTTTGTGACTAACTGCCAAATAAACTTGATAACTGGGATGGGTAACAGAAAGAAATGTTTGATAAATTAAATATTGTCCTAATGCTGTTTCAAACTCACGCATCGGTGAACGACTCAGGAAACTTTTAATTTCAATTACAATTTGTTGCCCTTCTCTTGTTGCAGAAATTGTTTTTTCACCAGCTAGATCGGCAAATAATTTAACTTCTTCATATTTAATAGGATAAGGGTCAAAAGTAATTGTCCAACCATCTTTAATTAAAGCATTTTTGACAGCTTGATGATAAGTATCTTTTGCTGGCATTATTTCCTTCCTTCTTCCTTTTCAGACTATATCATAATATCAAATCCGCTTGCCTCAGATTAACAAGAAACCGGGTTTGTGGGAGGTCAATGGTAGGGACGTTGCATGCAACGTCCGTACAAGGGGATTTGAGACAAACCCGGTTTCTCTGCTTTTTTATACCGATACTACCGGATTTGATATAATTAGGGTTTATATAAAATCCGGATAATTACTATATCCAAGTCATTGCGACTGGAACGGAGTGGAAGGAAGCAATCTCAGACGTTTAGGAGATTGCTTCCTATCGTCGCAATGACGACTATTCAACCGGATTCTATATTACTGAAAAATGGGATAAGCGGTGGGTGACAACAGATTGTTAAATACCTTTCCTAATCTAAATTTTAGCAGTCAAGACACAGCCTACAATTTTGCTTAAGCCCCCCTTGGAAAGGGGGGTTTGGGGGGATTATTCCCCTACTTTCCCTCACCAATTAAAATCAAAGGCGACCAATAAAACGGATGTACATACTCCCTAACATAACTTAACTTCGCCTGACGTAACGCCTCCACCTTCGTCATTCCTTGTTGCAAATTCTCATAAAATTTCACCATAATATCCTTCGTTGTCTCATCCTCCGCATTCCATAAACTGGCGATCGCAGCATCCGCACCCGCACGCTCAAATAAATAGGCAACTCCCGCTATTTCTTCACCGTTAGAGTCAGCTTTCATCGCAGTTTGGCAAGCACTCAAAACGATTAAATCTGTATTTTCTAATCCTAAAAGTGCAGCATCTTTAATATCAAAAGTTTCTCCATTGGCAAACAAAATGTTATTTGCTTTTAAACCCACATTAGTGCAGTCATCTTTTTGAAAGCAACCGTGAGTAGCGAGATGCAGTAAGGGAAAACCGGGGGAGTCGGTTTTGAAACGAGCGAGGGTTGCCTCTTCTCGAATGAAATGTTTGCTTGATAACTTTTCGGCGATAATTTTGGCTTCTGCTTCTGCACCAAGAAGCTCAATTTTTGTGGGGGTAGGATTGCCAAATGCTAATACTTTCATAGATTGAGTCTTTTTTTCCTCCTGTTTTCTAGTGCCAGAAATGCGGGTGAGGTAGTGGATGGGATATTTTTCAAGTAAATATTGGTCTGTTTGATGATCATATAGGGTTTCAAAGGGAATATAACGCAATTTTTCTGTGGCAATGATAGCAAGTTGTTTGGGGGAGTAAGCTGTTATTTCTGCTAACATCGGGCGAATCAGATAGTCATAGAGTTTTTCTTGGTTAATGTCGTAGTCGTCAGCGTTGGGGTTTTCTAGTTGGGCGCGATATTCTGTCAGGATATCATCAAATTCTTTGGTATCTATGGGAACTTTTTTAACCAGAGTGGGTTTATCTCTGGTGACAAGGAATATGGCGATGCTATCGGGAACATTTTTAGCATCAGTTAAAAGAGCTGGTTGAATAACAACAGTACCCGGTGCAATATTGGCTTTGAGTTTGTTGATGTCTTCGGGTTTGAATTCAAAAAGATCCGCAACTTCTGGGTATTTCTCGGTAATCTTTTCCGCAAGTTGGTTAGTTTCTGCTTGTAACTGATTAATTTGTTGGGAAAGTTGGGTACTTGCTCCATCTTCTACTTTGCTATAGAGAAGTTGTAATTGTTGATTATTTTGTTGCCATTGGTTAATCAATTTTTGAGCTTCTGGGTTTTTGACTTTCGCATCAATAAGGCGAGTGTAGTCAGCAAGCTCAAAAGTGGTAGCTAGGTTATACCATTCCCAGGCAGCGTCAGGTTTATTTTGCTCAATGAGCAGATCGATAAGAGCGATGGCTGCGCCCTCATTATCTTCATCTGCTAAAAAAGCTTTACGGTTTTCTTTTTTTAACCCCGCCCGCATTTCTAGGATCATTGTTAATGAGTCTTCCCAATTTTTTATGGCTTTCTCTGGTTGGTTGGTATCTCGATAAACATAAGCAATATTGTTGAGAGTATTAGCAACTCCAAAGGGATCGTTTACTTCTTGTGAAATGGGTAAAGCTTTATCGTAGTATTCTAATGCCCTTTGGAGTTGACCTATTTTGTAGTAAACTCGACCAATATTATTGAGAGTATTAGCAACTCCAGAGCGATTGCCCACTTCTTGCGAGATTGGTAAAGATTGCTGGTAATATTCTAATGCTTTTTGAGGTTGACCTATTTTGTAGTAAACTACACCAATATTATTAAGAGTATGAGCAACTCCAGAGCGATCGCCGACTTTTTGTGAGATGGGTAAAGCTTTATCATAGTATTCTAATGCCTTTTGAGGTTGATCTATGTCTTCGTAAACTCCACCAATATTACTCAGAATAGTAGCTTCTCCAGAGCGATCGCCCACTTCCCGGCTGATAAGTAAAGCTTTATCGTAGTATTCTAATCCCTTTTGGGGTTTACCTATTTTGTGGTAAACTGTACCAATATTATTGAGAGTAGTAGCTTCTCCAGAGCGATCGCCCACTTCCCGCCTGATAAGTAAAGCTTTATCGTAGTATTCTAATCCCTTTTGGGGTTGACCAATATTGCTGTAAACTCCACCAATATTATTGAGAGTAGTACCTTCTCTAGAGCGATCGCCCACTTCCCTCGTGATAGGTAAAGCTTGCTGGTAGTATTCTAATCCTTTTTGGAGTTGACCAATATCGCTGTAAACTGTACCAATACTATTGAGAGTAACAACTTCTTGAGAGCGATTGTTCACTTCCCGGCTGATAAGTAAAGCTTCCTGGTAGTCTTCTAATGCCTTTTGGGGTTTACCTATACTGTGGTAAACTGTACCAATATTATTGATAGTAGTAGCTTCTTGAGAGCGATTGTTCACTTCCCGGCTGATAGGTAAAGCTTGCTGGTAGTATTTTAATGCCTTTTGGGGTTGACCTATATTGTCGTAAACTCCACCAATATTATTGAGAGTAGTACCTTCTCTAGAGCGATTTTTCACTTCCCTCGCGATAGATAAAGCTTGCTCGAAGTATTCTAATGCTTTTTCGGGTTGACCAATACTTTTGTAAACTGCACCAATATTATTGAGAGTAGTAGCTTCTTGAGAGCGATTCTTCACTTCCCGCAAGATAGGTAAAGCTTTATCATAGTATTCTAATGCCTTT
>NZ_JAAHGT010000858.1 GCF_010672385.1 Okeania sp. SIO2F4 | reverse complement strand
ATGAGCAAATTCAGAAATATCTCAGCAAGAACAAAAATAAAATATCCTGATTACTTAAATTTAAAGAGTTAAAAAAATATATTCCCATCCTACAAAATAATTATATTTCACATATTGGGCATCTCAAACCCTGATAATTTTAAGTATAAACTTTAATCTAGAAAAAAATTATTAAAATTTTTCGTGAAAACCTGACAAATACAACAATAGTTGCCTATACTCAATAAAATTGACTCGAACCTAGCCCTAGTTGCCATGATTAAATCTAGCAATATTTCCCAACCAGCCACAACTTTATTATCCCTAAATATCGCTCCAGCTCAAATTATTCGAGGCAAAAATGCTCTGGCCGAATCAGGAGAAACGATCGCCCGTCTTGGCAATAATCCCTTGATAGTTGGAGGCGATCGCTCCCTGAGTACCATCCAACCCTACCTCCAATCCTTACTACAAAGCCATAATCTGAAATTTACCCAGGCTAACTACGGCTCAGACTGTAGTGAAACTAGCTTGGCCAATCTCCGTCAAACCGTCGCCACCCAAAAAGCAGACCTAATAATTGGTATTGGTGGTGGTAAAGCTCTCGATACAGCTAAACTCCTAGCTCAACAATGTAATTTACCCATAATCACTATTCCCACCTCAGCAGCTACTTGTGCAGCTTGGACAGCACTATCAAATATCTACTCAGACCAAGGCGCTTTCTTATATGATGTAAGTTTAGCTAGATGTCCAGAATTACTAATTCTAGATTATGGGATTATTAAAACTGGGCCTCCCCGGACTTTAATATCTGGTATTGGAGATGCGATCGCCAAATGGTATGAAGCTTCAGTCAGTAGTGGCCATTCAGAGCAAACAATGATTATTGCTGCTGTCCAACAAGCTAGAGTATTAAGAGATATCCTCTTTCAAAAATCAATTGCTGCCCTACAACAACCAGGAGGAGAAATCTGGCAAGAAGTTGTAGATGCAACAGTATTATTAGCTGGTTTAATTGGAGGTATTGGCGGGGCGCAATGTCGGACTGTGGCTGCCCATGCTATTCATAATGGCCTAACTCATTTGTCTGGCAGTCATGGCATATTACATGGAGAAAAAGTTGCTTATGGTATATTAGTTCAGCTAAGGTTAGAAGAAATGATACAAGGCAATCAATTAGCTGTGACTGCTAGACAACAACTGTTAAAATTTTACAATGAGATTGGTTTGCCAAAAAACTTGGTTGACTTAGGGTTGAAAGAAATAACCTTATCTGAATTATGGCGTGCTGCTGAAGTTGCTTGTAATCCAAATTCTGATATTCATCGATTACCATTTAAAGTAGTTCCTGAGCAATTAGTAGCAGCAATGGTTTCTACAACAGTGCCACTGGAGCTAGAAAAACAAAATTTGGGAACTAATTCGTTAGATGTTGATACCACTTCCAACAATTAATAATTAACAATTAATAATTAATAATTACCTCTTCTGTATCTGTTGGTGTAGCTTACCATCAAGGATTGATATCGGGCTTTTTTAAATTCCTAATTATTTTGATAAATGAATTAATAATGCAAGATTTCAAGCCTCTACTTTCAAGTCGAAAAATCCAATATAAATTTTCTTTTAGTCAATCTTCGTTCTTTGGAAAAAAAGGTAATTGTTAATTGTCAATAAATCCAATTTTTTTGTAAAATATATTTGTCAAATAATATATGTATTCGATTAACCCAGCAGACAGGGTACAAGCACTACCACCTTACGTTTTTGCCCGTTTAGATGAACTGAAAGCTCGTGCCCGCGAACAAGGACTAGATTTAATTGATTTGGGAATGGGAAACCCAGATGGGGCGACTCCTCAACCCGTTGTAGAAGCAGCAATGGCTGCTTTACAAGATTCTACTAATCATGGTTATCCACCTTTTGAGGGTAGTGCTAATTTCCGTAAAGCAATTACTGATTGGTATTTTCGTCGTTATCGTGTAGAGCTTGACCCTGATGGAGAAGCTTTGCCACTTTTGGGTTCTAAAGAGGGTTTAACTCATTTAGCTTTGGCATATATAAATCCAGGAGATTTAGTTTTAGCTCCTAATCCTGCCTATCCCGCACATTTTCGTGGTCCTTTAATTGCTGGTGGTAAGGTTCATAGTATTTTGCTAAAACCGGAAAATGATTGGATTATCGATCTAGGAGATATTCCCGATAGTGTTGCAGAGCAGGCAAAAGTTTTCTATTTTAATTATCCTAGTAATCCTACTGGTGCGACAGCTCCACGAGAATTTTTTGAGGATATTGTTGCTTTTGCGAAAAAGTATGAAATTTTGCTAGTTCACGACTTATGTTATGCTGAGTTGGCTTTTGATGGTTATCAACCTACCAGTTTATTAGAGATTCCTGGAGGAAAAGATATTGGTGTTGAGTTTCACACTATGTCTAAAACTTATAATATGGCTGGTTGGCGAATAGGTTTTGTAGTTGGTAACTCTCGCATTATTCAAGGGTTACGGACTTTGAAAACTAATTTAGATTATGGTGTATTTACTGCTTTGCAGTCAGCAGCTCAGACTGCTTTGGAGTTACCCGATGAATATTTATATCAGGTTCAAGAACGTTATCGCCAACGTCGAGATTTTCTAATTCAAGGTTTAGGGGAGTTAGGTTGGAATGTGCGGAAAATTCTGGCAACTATGTATTTATGGGTTCCTTGTCCCCCAGGAATAGGTTCCACTGATTTTGCTTTATCTGTTTTGCAAAAGACTGGGGTGGTGGTAACTCCTGGAAATGCTTTTGGTAGTGGAGGTGAGGGTTATGTGAGGATTAGTTTAATTGCTGAGTGCGAACGTTTGGGTGAAGCGTTACGTCGGTTTGAGCAAGCAGGAATTTATTATCAGTCGGCTTATGAGTGAAAAAGAATGTAGAGACCTTTTGGCTTTCAGAAAAAGTTTTTGTAATTTGTGAATTATGTTTTTTGAACTTCGTATAGGTTTTCTAGGAACGTTTTGAATCAAATATTTTTGATAATAGTCTATCCCGAAAATATTGTCAATAATTGCTAATGGACTATCAATGCCGTTTTCGGCTTGGCAATGGCATCAACTTCTGCTGCCTCCATCATTTTTGCTTCATGACCTGTGAGGTCTGCGTATGAAAAGTTAATGTATCCCTATGAAATTCACCAGATATGAAAACGTCATTATCAAGAAACCTCTTCCCGCAGCAGGTATTGTTTGCTCCAATCCTCAACGTACTCAGCGTCTAGTTAACCGTTATTTCCCAGAGGCTCAATTGCATACCGACAGTTGGGGTATAGTTATCTACACAGGTAGTTATCAGGGGCATGATATGTTTGTTGCCAGTGTACCAATGGGGGCAGGCGGCTCTGGTTTTGCCTTTCTGGAAATGTATGCTGCTGAAGCTCACTATATTGTCCGCTACGGCTCTAATGATCGATATTTGACATACTCCCGGCATCAAATCAAAGTAACGCAATGCGGGATTCTCATCATTGATGATTATACGCTCACAGAGATGACTTAGATTAGCAATATTGCTATCGTTAAACCAGTGGTCAGGCTCTCCCGTAGCTTTTGGGTTTCCCCCAGATTCCGAGTGCCCCTCGGTACTGTTAATTATTGATCCTAATATTTCTAAACATGAGCGCAAAATGTTCCTGGCTGCGTTATGGTCACGGTCTGCTATATAACCGCAGTGGGGACATTTGTGACTTCTAACAGACAAAGATTTTTTCACAGCTTGACCACAATTTGAACAATTTTGGCTGGTGAAATGTGGAGGTACTGCTATGCAAGCAATTCCATGCAACTTAGCATAATATTCAAGCCAAGTTGTGAACTGATACCAGCTTGCATCAGATATGGATTTTGCTAGATGATGGTTTTTAACTAAATTAGCAATCTTCAAATCTGCCTTCGGCACGCCGCTCCGCGTCTACATAAACTACCAAATCGTGTTTATTGGATTAACGCCCGTGCAGTCTTTATTGCATGGTGCAATACGATTGTCTACTGATTTTGAGATTTGCCCGCGCTAATTGCTTTCTGGCTTTGTGGTAGTTATTTGATTGAGGTTTCTTGCCTTTTTCATGGCGACGCGATACTCTTCTTTGTAGCTTCTTTAGTCGTCTTTCTGAGTTTCTCAAATATTTAGGATTATCTACAGCTTTACCATCACTATCAGTATAGAAAGCATTTAA
>NZ_JAAHGT010000857.1 GCF_010672385.1 Okeania sp. SIO2F4 | reverse complement strand
ACTTTAGGTCTAAATCTAACAGATTACATTGTGACTGACTCCCCATTAGGAGTAGAACTAAGACAGTCTGAGTCTGGGGCATCTTGGGGCACAATAGCTAATCCTGATAGCTTGCTACGAGCAGCAGATACTCTAATTCACAAAGCAAAAGCAGAGGCGATCGCTGTTGTTGCCAGATTTCCCGATGACGAAGGTAGTACAGCATTACAAGAATATCGTCATGGCCAAGGAGTTGACCCCTTGGCAGGAGCAGAGGCAGTTATTAGTCATTTAATTGTCAAAACTTTTCAAATTCCCTGCGCCCATGCTCCTGCTTTATTGCCCCTACCCCTAGACCCTAACTTATCGCCCCGGTCTGCTGCCGAAGAAATTGGTTATACATTTTTGCCTTGTGTTTTGGTTGGTTTGAGTCGTGCGCCACAGTTATCGACACGAAAAGAGAGTTTGCCACTTCCAAATACTATCTGGGCACAACAAGTTGATGCGGTGGTTGTACCTGCGACAGCTTGTGGGGGTAGTGCAGTGATGAGTTTCAGTCAAACTAAAGCACAAATTATTGCCGTGAGAGAAAATAAAACCCAAATGCAGGTATCACCCGAAAAGTTAGGTATCAAGGCGTTGGAGGTAAATTCATATTTAGAAGCATTGGGGGTATTGGTTGCTCATAGGGCAGGTATTAGTCCGGAAGCTTTAAGAGCAAAAATATTATCAATTCCTAGAATTCAGTAGTATAGCACTACGCATTTAGGACGCGGACATTGGTAAGGTAAATCTTGTTGGCGGAGCATTTTGGCATTGAAAACTCACGAGCGAGATTACATGTAACTTTTGACTTTGAGATTACCATCGGTGTCGCCTCGCAACCTTATGACTAAGGGCGGACTACCTTTTGAAAAGAAAAAAATTTCCTTTTAACTAATGCTCTTCCTTTTTAAGAAGAGGTAATAATTAATAATTAATAATTAATAATTAACAATGAATAATTGAACCATAACTTTATAACTCATCACTATGAAAATTACTATACAATATTGAGATAGAGAACCTAAAGTCTATTTGATAGCTGACAAGTGACAGAAAAAATTCCTGAAAACCCGGAGATCGAACCACTAACTCGCATCCAAGTGTTAGTGGCAATGGGAGTAACAGCATTAGTATTACTGGCAATTTCTAAAATTTGCCTGCTATTTGGTATAAATTTATTGCCTGTAACTTGGAATTTGAGGGCCTTACTCTGGGGAGTAGCGATCGCCCTAGGTATTACTACTGCGAGTGGTTTAGTTTACCGTATATGGCCAGCTTATCGTCGTAGTGCAGATACATATTTAAAGTTAGTGCTAACTCCCCTGTTATGGCCTGATTTAGTTTGGTTGGGGTTGCTCCCAGGATTAAGTGAAGAATTGCTATTTCGAGGTGTAGTCTTATCTGCCTTGGGATTAGATACAGTGGCCTTAATCGCCTCAAGTGTTTTCTTTGGTGTTTTACATCTGAGTGGTAGGGAACAATGGCCTTATATGATTTGGGCAACAATAGTTGGTCTAGTGTTAGGATACAGCGCTTTGGTAACAGGTAATTTATTAATACCAATTATTGCCCATATTTTGACAAATTTGATTTCGAGTAGTGTTTGGAAGTGGGAACATAACGGAAGTTAAAAGTCAAAAGTCAAAAGTCAAAAGTAAGATTTTACAGACTCAGAACTTTAACGCTATAGTAATTTCAGGAAATTATTTCACATCTAAAGTTTGAAACTATTTGTGACATTTTTCAAGTTAATTAGTATTAATTATAGAGGATTAAATAATTTTAAATGACAGAATCAGGGTTTGATTTTAGCCACTACTACACATATCAAGAAGTAGTAAATTTTCTACATCAAATGAGTGAAAATAATCCTCATTTAATAGATTTAAAAGTTATTGGCAAAAGCTACGGCGGACTAGATATTTTCCTAGCTACTCTGACAAATCAAAATACAGGAAAGGCTAAGGAAAAACCTGGATATTGGATTGATGCTAATATTCATGCGATAGAAGTTACAGGTTCGGCGGTTGCTCTATATACTATTTATTATCTACTAAATAATTACGCTAGTGAACCTCGAATCACTCATTTATTAGACAACTACACAATTTATATTTTACCTCGCATTGCTGTTGATGGAGCAGAAAAATATTTAACAACTCCTCAAATTTTGCGATCGAGTATTCGTCATTATCCTTATCCTGAAGAACGCGATGGTCTCCACTGGGAAGATATAAATGGAGATGGGTTAATTTTGCAAATGCGACTCAAAGATAACTGTGGAGCTTGGAAAATTTCGTCGGAAGACCCGAGAATTATGGTGCCTCGCGAACCCGATGAATTTGGAGGTACTTACTACAGTATTTTGCCAGAGGGAATAATCAAAAACTATGACGGTTACGATATTAAAGTCGCTCCCAGTAAGGAAGGGCTTGATTTTAATCGCAACTATCCCCATGAATGGCGACCAGAGGGAAAACAAAAAGGTGCTGGAGATTTTCCTTTTTCTGAACCTGAAACTCTTGCTGTAGCAGAATTTTGGCGAGAACATCCTAATATTAATGGTTTCATCAACTATCATACGTTTTCTGGAGTAATTTTACGTTCTTACTGTGGTTATCCAGACGAACACTTACCTGCAAAAGATTTAGACATTTACAAATTGATTGGAGAAAAGGGTACTGAGATTACGGGTTATGAGTGCGTTTCGATTTATCATAACTTCTCGTACCCTAACCGTGAGAAAATTTCTGGTGGAATGATTGACTATTGTTACGATCGCTTCGGTTGGTTTGGTTTTGCTATAGAGCTTTGGGATGCACCCACGGCAGCGGGAGTTAAGAAGGATGATTATATTAAGTGGTTACAACGCCATCCTGTTGCTGACGATCTGAAAATGATGCAATGGAATGATGAAAAATTGGGTGGGAGAGGTTTTATTGACTGGGAAACATTTGAACATCCCCAACTGGGTACTGTTGAAATTGGTGGGTGGAATTTGAAGGAAGTCTGGTACAACCCACCTGTTGAATATTTACCAAAGTTATGTGAGGAACAATGTCAGTTTGCTATTTCTCATGCTTTGATGTCACCTTGTTTAGCAGTGAGTCAGACAGTGGTTGAGCATCAGGGCGGTGATATGTATCATCTGGTGGTGCAGTTGGAAAATCAGGGATTTTTACCTACTTATACCAGTGAAAAAGCTTTGGAACAAAAAAGTGTTAAACCGATAGAGGTAATGTTAGATTTACCTGATGGTGTAACCTTGGTGAGTGGGAAACAAAAGCAGGAAATCGAGCATTTGCAGGGGCGATCGAGTGAAGCTTTTAATTTTTTCAGTTTTTTTGCTCAACCTGGAAGTTATCGTTGTCATTTGGAGTGGGTGGTTAAAGGTGTTGCTGGTTGTGAGATTGAGGTGACGGCAAAGGCGGAACGAGCAGGCGTTGTGAAAACAGTGATTACTTTGCCAGAGTAAGTTAAGGTATAGAAATCTTTATTCCAACCGAAGCATTTCTGGAGGCAATTTTAGGTATAGCTTTTATAGAACCCCATAGAGGAGAAGTTTGGGGAGAGGGGGATAGGGAGATAGGGAGATGGTGAAGCTTGGGGGCAATTATTCTACCTTTTTCCCTGTTATGGTATCTCGATCTTCTAACTCGGTCTTCCTGACTCCGGGAGCTAAAAGCACGCACCTTTACAAAGATACGCTTAGGACTTCTATATTATCTTCGGCTGAAAAGTTGTCTGCTTTACAGCGCTTTTCAGTTGAGTAGACTACTAAACTCATTGTTAGAAACTGTTTGAGAAATACTGCATGGAACCGACAAATCCGCGCAAACCTAACCCCCCTGCCCCCCTTCCCTACAAGGGAATGGGGGTTGCCGGAGCCTCTCTCCTGGTAGGAGAGAGGTTTGGAGAGAGGTTTTTATGAGTTTACAAACAGCTTCTTAGAAGTCAGGAGTCAGGAGGACAGAGTCAGGAGGCGCGGAGGCGCGGAGTTAGTATAAAAGCCCTCGTTCTTCAAATTATGACTGAATAAATATACGATACTTAGGGTTTCTGGAGGAGAGTGTGGTCTATCAAGGATGAAAACTGCAATTTGAGCGATCGCTCAAATTACTCAAGATGATGCCGTGGGTTGATTCTATTCATTGTGGTTTATTCATATGAAAA
>NZ_JAAHGT010000856.1 GCF_010672385.1 Okeania sp. SIO2F4 | reverse complement strand
TCACTACCTTCGTTACTTCTTGGTATACCCACGGATTAGCTAGTTCTTACCTAGAAGGCTGTAACTTCCTAACTGTTGCAGTTAGTAGCCCAGCCGATAGCATGGGACATTCCCTACTATTCCTCTGGGGTCCAGAGGCTCAGTGGGACTTTGCACGTTGGTGTCAAATTGGTGGTCTGTGGTCATTCACGGCTCTACACGGTGCATTTGCTCTGATTGGCTTCTGCTTACGTCAGATTGAAATTGCCCGTTTGGTAGGAATACGTCCTTATAATGCTATTGCATTCACAGGACCAATTGCCGTCTTTGTCAGTGTATTCTTAATGTACCCACTGGGTCAATCAAGCTGGTTCTTTGCACCTAGCTTTGGTGTAGCTGGTATATTCCGATTCATCCTATTTTTACAAGGATTCCATAACTGGACACTTAACCCATTCCACATGATGGGTGTAGCTGGAATTTTGGGTGGTGCACTATTATGTGCGATTCACGGGGCGACAGTGGAAAATACATTGTTCCAAGATAGCGAACAGGCGAATACCTTCCGTGCATTTGAACCTACTCAATCCGAAGAAACATATTCCATGGTGACAGCTAACCGTTTCTGGTCCCAAATCTTCGGAATTGCATTTTCCAACAAACGTTGGCTTCACTTCTTCATGTTATTTGTACCTGTAACAGGATTGTGGATGAGTTCCATAGGTATAGTAGGTTTAGCATTGAACTTACGAGCTTATGACTTTGTATCCCAAGAATTACGAGCAGCGGAAGACCCAGAGTTTGAAACATTTTATACCAAAAACATTTTGCTGAACGAGGGTATCCGAGCTTGGATGGCTCCTGCAGATCAGCCACATAAAAACTTTATATTCCCAGAAGAAGTATTACCTCGTGGTAATGCTCTGTAATATAACCTAATTTATCAACGGATGAGTCTCGTACTTATCCTTGAATAGCTCCTACAGAAATGAGTATGTAGGAGCTATTATTTTTTTTTGTGAAAATTAGCCCCTATTCCCTATTGCTAAATGAGTTATTGCCTTTTTTTCACCGATCAAATGGGTCTGAAGCCTCGCCCTTATAGGGCGACTTTTTAGTTAATTTTGATTCAATAAATATGTTATAATGTTATTACTTGAAAAGTCAGATTATGAAAGCTATATTTAAGTATCGTATCTATCCAACACGCCAACAAAAATACCAATTAGCAAAACTATTTGGTTGTGTTTGCTGGCGCAACGCTACGCGAACGTGTGGTTTGGAATGATAGTCTCGCTTTCTGTAAAAGACAATATAAATTAGGGGAGAAGAAACCTGACTTATCTGAACTACAAAAACAGTTTATTACATCTGCAAAAAAGACTGAAGATAGAGAATGGTTATCGGAGGTTTCAGTTGTACCATTACAAGAATCTTTAAACGATTTAAACCAAGGTGATCAAAACTTTTTTAAGGTACGGACGTTGTATGCAACGTCCCTAGGCCAAAGAAAAGGCAAACCCGTTAAACCTCCTAAATTCAAAACTAGAAAGTCACGCGCAAACTGCTAGATTTACCTTGAGGGGGTTTAGAGTAGAGGCAGATAGATAAAGTTCCTAGCAACGCAAAAATAGGAAAACTGAAGATTGTGTGGTCAAGGGAAGTAGCTGGTGCTCCATCATAAGTAACTATTGTCAAAGATTGTAGGGGCATCTATGCGAATCGCCCCTACTAGATATTTCTTAAGTTTTGTAGTAGAAATAGAACCAGAAACCTTACCTAAAACTGATAATTCAGTTGGAATAGATTTAGGAATTAAAACCATTGAAGAAACGAATTAAGAAATACAGAAAGTTAAGTAAATCATTATCTAAGAAAACCTTCGGTTATAAATGATATGAAAAAGCGAGGCTGAGAGTTGCTAAATTTCATGCCAAACTGAAAGATACAAGGGACAATTTTTTACATAAATTATCCACTGAAATAATTTGTGAAAACCAAACAATTGTTTTCGAGGATTTGTTTGCGAAGCATTCCGAAGGAAACGTTTCTGGAATGGTTAAAAAGCGGTGCGACCCCGCGACGACGTTAGCGCACTTCGAAGCTCCTCTGCAAGAGACAGCTCCTCTGCAAGAGGCAAGTCGCAAGCGGTCAGACCCCGCGCCGCCGACAGCTCGCTTGCGGAACGCGCACTCCTGTGAGGGAATGCTGACCAAGAGAGGGAACGCGCACCAAGAGACCGTAAATTATCTAGAGCCATTTATGATTTAGGTTGGCGACAATTCCGAACAATTATAGGAGGAAAAACAGAGAAATACGGTCGCGATTTCAGAGTAATTAGTCGTTGGGAGCCTACTTCTCAACAATGCTCGTGTTGTGGTTTTCGTGGAGGTAAATTAGACCTTCAGGTGCGAGAGTGGGAATGTCTCAACTGTGGTGTCAAACACGACACAGATGAGAATGCAGCAATAAATATATTAGTCGCGGGTGGGCAATCCGAGACTTTAAACGGACGTGGAGGCAAGCGTCAGACTACGGCCAACGTAGCAGCAGCCAATGAGACGTCAACCCGCCGAGGAGCTTCGGTTCGGTTGTTTATCCGCGCCTTTTAGGCCGGAGAGGATGTCAAAAGCAGGACAAGTCCAAAAAATTGATAATTGATTTTTTGCTATTCCCTGAAAAAAAATTAACCAGATAATTGCGTTCTCAAATTTTTGTGCTACTATAGTAAACGTAACATTAAGTCAACAAATAACCGCTCAGGGATAAAAGGAGGTGATGCCTATGCAAGATAGTAGTAAACGCATGGGTCACCTGGTTGGAAAATGCCGGCTGTGTGCTGGGGCTGCTCTCTAGCAGTTAGCCTTTGTTCCCACCCAGGGAACTATGAGGATAAACCTTAACCAGGCTGACCTAGAGTTCCTCCCGGCAGTCAGGTTCCAATCAAAGTGACCCCCTAGACCGCTCTTATCTGAAATTAGTTCTTAGGTATTTACCACAAAACTATTCAAGATAAGAGCGGATAGTTTTTTGAGTAATTTTAGGAATAGTTCAATGAGTGAATTACTAAGTGTAGAAGAAATTAATCAACGTGCTAGTAAATTATCAGACTGGAAATTAGAAGGAAATACGCTTAAGTGTGTAAAAAAATTTAAAGATTTTGTTGAAGCGATAGGTTTTGTGAATAAATTAGTAGATCCGGCTGAATCATCACAGCATCATCCAGACTTAGAGGTATCTTACAATAAAGTGACAGTTATATTAACAACCCATGATGCTGGTGGCTTAACAGAAAAAGACTTTAACATGGCTCAAATAATATCTAGTTTAGGTTAGTCTAACTTTAACAGCCTAGGGGAAAGCTCCCAATATCTAAATTTTATAGTACAAAAATACAGGTGGAAGACATCATCTGGATTATCAAAAGCCATTATAAAAATATATCAATTCTTAGTATCTCATATTTTAACCTAAGTGAAACATCTTCATTAATGGATAATGGATAATGAATAATGGATAATTACCTCTGGTTAAAACCGAGAGGATTGAAGATAAAGAAATCACAATTTCTTTTTTTATCTTGAAATAGAAGGCAATAAAGCCGAATTGATTAATTATCAATTATCAATTATCCATTGGTAAGTATTTCTAGTTACTAAAAAAGTATTTTTTATTACTTCTTGCTACGAAATTAATCAGGTGAAAACCAGTGGTATTTTTTTTTATTATAGGTTGTTCAATAATGAATAATTAACAATTAATAATTAATAATTAATAATTACCTCTTCTGTAATAGAAGGATTGGTTAAAAGGATTTTTTTTTCTTTGGCGTTGCATTATCAAAGGATGATTTTGATATCTACCCAAAAATGTGCCCTTATTTTATTTATTAACAGTTTCAGATGCGTGCAAATTTAATAATCATCGAACAACTATGCAACGCTTTTTCTTTTTTCTCCTTGAAAGGAGAGGCTTTAAACCTTAATTTTTAAGTAAAAAAGTCTTAGAGGGTTAAACTATATATTTTACCGAAAATTTGGGTCTAAAGCCTCGCCCTAGAAGGGCGACTTTTTAGTTTAGTTTATTTTATTTCTATAAATATGTTATCATACTGTTAGTTCAAATAGGAATTATGAAAGCTAGATTTAAGTATCGCATATATCCAACACCGGGACAAAAATACCGATTAGCCAAGCTATTTGGTTGTGTCCGTGTTGT
>NZ_JAAHGT010000855.1 GCF_010672385.1 Okeania sp. SIO2F4 | reverse complement strand
TACAGGAATGTTCGCGAAAGCTGTTTAAAATAGTCCGTTTTTTGAGCCTTTCCATTAAATTAGGCATTTCTAGCTTGCAGTGCAAACAATACCAATAAATTTGGGAATTACGGCTATGACGTAGCATTTGATTAGAGCAACAAGGACAGTTATTCATGGTTAAATTGTGATTTATTTAAAATTTTGTGAACAGAAAAAAAATTAGGGGTAGAATTGAAAGTTAATTAGCTATCTCCGTTAACATAAGTTATTTGTTTAATCAACTTTGTATCTAGAGAAAATATCAAATTTGACAGTAAAAACTAGAGCCAGTTAACTATGGTTGGTCAACTGAACTTTATGGAATAAAGCTTTTACTTTTCTGTTGAGAATGAATCAGTTAAATTACTGAAATTTTTAATTGTAGTTCTGGTTTCAGAGAAGACTGATTTGGCAAAATCTAGCTATAACTAGATGGTTATTAAGTTTTGATTTTTGACTATTAAAAGTTGTTGAATTGCAGAGGTAACTCTGCTAAATAAGATTGACTAGGCGAAAATCATTTGTTTATTTTTCATACCTAATATATACTTAATGCTGACTGTGTGAGAAATTTCCTAAATCTATCAAATTATACATTTATAAGTGGAACTTAATTGCTAATGATACTTTAAATAAAAATTAATTGTGTATCAAATTTATCAATATTCCAAAAAAATTAGTATTTCAGAGTAACTACGGATGTAAAATACATATTTGCAAAAAAAAATCGTTACTCAGGATACATTTAAACTAACTAGATTTTGTATCGAATTTAGCAATTTTTGCAGAGCATTAACATTAAAGCGACAATCTAAAATTATATCATATCCAGTAGCATTGAATTGATAAATAATTCACTGGAGAACAGAAAATAGGAAACAGAAAAAATACTGTATTTATTTCATAAGATAAAGGCTATAAGTTACAGACTAAATAAGTAAGCATTCAGCTATTAGCATTCAGCTAGCCTCCTGGGTCGGAACTGCGTTAACAGCTTTTGGAAGAAAGAATCAAGCAACGACCAAGGTTAGCTGAAAAGACTATTTCATTTATAACTTTTAATTATCCTTGAATACTAATTCCTCCTTCCAAGATAATGAGTTAATAAATCATAGCTGATAGCTATTAGCTGACCGCTGAATGCTTACCTAAATAATTGTGGTCTATCTATATGAATAAAAATTGCTATAAATTCAATAATCCTATATAAAATTTAAGTAGGTAGGTGGGAAAATTTACCGATAAATTGTGGTCTAAAGCCTCCCCCTTTTAAGAGGAAAAAAGAAAAAATTTTTCATGATTAGTCAATCCTATCCGTTTTCAAGGAGAGGTAAATTATTAATTATTAATTATTAATTATTAATTGTTGAAAGGTACGTCATTGCGACGGTCACTCCGTGGAAGGAAGCAATCTCAAAGGTATGAGGTGCATAAACATTTCGTTATATAGTGAGGTTTATTCGCGCCTACCTACTTAGCAATATGGTAAAAGTTGAATAGCTTTTTTGTTTCGATGATGATGTGAAGATATAGGGATACTCATCAATATGAAAAAGGCTATATCTAAGTATGATATAATTTTAACTAGCTAGCTCGCTTTTAGCCTATACGCTAGCCTCCTGGGTCGGAACTGCGTTAACAGCTTTTTGAGCGATCGTTTAAATCAAGTGCTTCTATAAGCAGGATAGTGCGCGGAGGGGTAACATTCCCCTTCTAAACGTTTACTGCTGAGTGGCTGAGTGGCTGATTACTGATTGCTTTTTTAAATTGGCAATGATTAATGATTTTATATTTTCTGATAAAAGTGCTAATTACCAATGTCTGAAAATAATTCTCTCATCGGATAAATTCTACTTCAACGTTATCAAGTTATTGAAAAATTAGGCAAAGGTGGTGGGTTTGGTGAAACTTATCTTGCAGAAGATTTAGATATACCGGAAATTCCTAAACCAAGATGTGTGGTGAAGCGATTAAAACCAACACAAAAAAGTGCAAAAGTTAAAGATTTATTTGAGCAAGAAGCTCGAACTCTGAATAAGCTGGGAAGACATGAGCAAATTCCAACTTTATATGCTTATTTTGAACATGACTATGAATTTTACCTAGTTCAAGAACTTGTAGTAGGTCACGATTTAACTAAAGAAATAAATCATTTTTGGAATGAATCTAAAGTTATAGAATTTTTAGCAGAAATTCTGGAGTTACTAATTTTCGTTCACGATAATAATGTGATTCATCGCGATATTAAGCCAGGCAATATTATGAGGCGCAAAAGTGATGGAAAATTAGTATTAATTGATTTTGGAGCTGTTAAAGAAGTTAGGACTATAGTAGTTGGTAATGATGGGCAACCTACTAGCACTATTAATATTGGAACTCCTGGTTATATGTCTGTGGAACAACTACAAGGTAGACCTAAATTTGCTAGTGATATTTATGCCGTTGGAGTAACTGCTATTCAAGCTTTAATTAGAAAATCTCCTCAAAAATTTCCCCACAATATTTCTGGAGAAATAGAATGTGAAACTCTACTTTCTGGTATTAATGATGAGCTAGCCAATATATTAATCAAAATGGTAAAAGTTAACTGGCATCAGCGCTACCCAAATGCTAAAGTTGCTTTGGCAGAATTATTGAATATCAAACCAAACTTAGAATCATTAATACCTCAGCAAAAACAGGGAGAAACTATTAAAATAACTCCTCCAATTATTAACAATATTAGTAGTAATAATATAACTCAGCCTCCCGAATCAAAATTAGAACCACCTTCAGGTCAAGTACCCCTAAATTCTCCTTTTTATATCGAGCGAATTCCTATTGAGTCAGAATGTTTTCAAGCTATTTTGAAGCCAGATGCTTTAATTAGAATTAAAGCTCCTCGGCAAATGGGAAAAAGTTCTTTATTATCTCGAATTTTAGCTCATGCTAGTCAGGAAGCTTATCGCACAGTTTATTTGGATTTTCAAACTATAGATCCAGAATTTATAGAAAATTTAGACCAATTTTTGCAATGGTTTTGCGCGAATGTTAGTGATGAATTGGATTTAGAGGAACAGTTAGATAAATATTGGAAAAAAGTTTTGGGAGTGAAAAAGCGATGTACTAAATATTTTGAGAAATATTTGCTTAAAGAAATTAAGACACCGATAGTTTTGGGGCTAGATGAAGTTGACCAGCTTTTCCAAAATCAAGATTTAGCAACACAATTTTTTGCTTTATTAAGAGCTTGGCACGAACAAGGTAAAAATAATCCTGATTGGCAAAGATTACGATTAATAATTGTTCACTCTAAGGAGGTTTATATTCCTCTGAATATTAATCAATCTCCATTTAATGTGGGATTAGGAATTGAGTTACCAGAATTTAACTTAGAACAGGTAAAAGATTTAGTACAAAGACATGGCTTAATCTGGTCTGACGCACAAATAGAAACACTAATGGAAATGTTAGGAGGACATCCCTATTTAGTACGTCTAGCACTCTATGAAATTGCTAGCGGAAAAATGACTTTAGAACGACTTTTAGAACTGGCACCAACCGATGAAGGACCTTACTATAATCACTTACATCGACATTTATTGAACTTACAAAAAGATGAAAATTTGCAGACAGCAATTACAAAAGTTGTTAATGCAGAAACTCCTGTGGAAGTTGGTACAATTGAAGGATTTAAATTACGCAGTATGGGATTAGTTAAATTTCGGGGAAATGCTGTAGTTCCTTTGTGTGGTTTGTATAGAGAATATTTTCGAGTTCACGTTTAACAGTTATCAGTTATCAGTTATCAGTTAGAATAATTGGTATAAAGAAAGTAGGTTGGGTAGAGCGACAGCGAAACCCAACAAAATCAAGTAATACCATCTTTGATAATAGATAATTTTTTTGTGTACTTGCTAATAATCTAATAGTTGGGTTTCGTTCCTCAACCCAACCTACTAAATTATATTAACTATAAATAATTACGAATATTATAAGCGAAACCCAACAAAATAAGGCAATACCATCTTTGATAATAGATAATTTTTTTCTGTACTTGCTTATAACCTAATAGTTGGGTTTCGTTCCTCAACCCAACCTACGCTTATTACTTTTTCCTATTCCCTATTCCCTATTCCCTAGCAATATGAATAATTACGAATATTATATCGGTGCTAGTTTCCAAATTGATTCCACAACTTATGTTAAAA
>NZ_JAAHGT010000854.1 GCF_010672385.1 Okeania sp. SIO2F4 | reverse complement strand
AGACCCGAAAATATCAAGATTGATAAGTAGACTGCAAAAAACTGTAGAACTGCAAAAAATATTTTTTTGCACTGTGGAGGAAGTGGTTCTCTCAGTGCTTTTGGTCAAAGGAACCCAATCTATCGTTTAGGGGGAGGCAAAGGACTGGGAATTGAGTATGATTTTGGTTGCAAAGACCAATATGCTTGTACCTATAGTCCATTTTCTGTATCTTTTGGTTACTTAGCAGCAGAAGGTGAAGACCCTCGTGAAGGAAAAGGTCTGTTTAACGGAGACTATGCGGCTCTAGCACAATTAACGTTTACTCCCATCAGAAATTTTCAAGTTGGACTTACCTACAACAAGGGCTATTTTGGACCAGGGAATTTTGGATTTGATGATGGGGCAGCCACAGGTCTAGGTAATAATCAGAGTTTAAATAGTGGGTTTGTGGGAACTGGTATTGCCAATAGTGTGTATGGTCTAAATGCTGGACTTAATGACCGCCGACCAGGTTCAGTCAATATTGCCAAGCCAGTTTCAACTAATGCTTATGGTGTAGAAATGTCTTGGCGAGCTGCCGATTGGGTAACCATTAATGGGTTTGGTATGTATCTTGATGGAAAACTAATTGGCTTAGGTGATTTTGAAATCTGGACTTATGGAGCTACTATTGCTTTCCCAGATTTATTGAAGGAAGGCAGTTTAGGTGGTATTGTTGTAGGTCGGGAACCTTACTTGAATGATTTAGAAGTTCCTAATGGGTTAGCTTCAGGATTGCGAACAGATATGTCATGGCATCTTGAAGCATTCTACAAATATCAAATTACAGATTATATCTCGATTACTCCTGGTGTAACTGTCATTACAAATGCTAACCAAGATGATGATAATGATGAGTTAATTATTGGTACTATCAGAACTACATTCCAGTTCTAGTGGTTAGTTGGAAAAATTAGGGTGGAAAATACCACCCTATAAATTAAAGGAATAGGACTTACCCACACCGAACCCAGGAATACAATTTTTGCCTAGATGTGTATTGTTGAAACTAAAGATTGATTGTAGCAACCGGATTTATTTGCCTAAGTCCTATGAAATTAAAGTTGTTATTTAGTATAAGTTAGTACTCAGAAGTTAATCAACAGAAATTGAGATAATTTTTAGTTGATTCTAGCTATTATTTGATTGCTTAAAGTTTATTTTATTTATTTAGGATTACCGAATAATTAATAATTAATAATTATTAATTAAATACCTTGGTGAAAAGCCTCCCCCCTCATAGGGTAAAAAAAGTGCTAGGAGATTTCCTGCTCTTCAATTAAGTACGGTTTTAACCAGAGGTAATTATCCATTATCCATTATCCATTAATGAATACAGCTACAGATAATTCTAAAATTTAGGTGTTTTTGTTTATAAGTTTTATTTACAGAAATTTTCAAGTTTATTAAGATACAAAGTTTCAGGGATTGAGGAAATAGGGGATAGGGAAAATAAATCAATATTAAACTTTACCTCACTATCCTGAAAGGTTCTACAATTAAAAGTTTAAGTCTCTAATTAGATCGGTTTAAAAGTCTGAATAATTTAATTTATTGGTTGGAATTAAAAAATCATAAAATTCCTAATATATCTTATTTATTTTATTGAAAATTAACTCAATAATTAGGGTAAAATACATACTGGTAGGAACATAAAGAAAAAGCAAAAATGTATTGATTGGTAAAAATCAGTACATAATTTATCTATAAACTAAAGCAATCATAACTAAATATTGGTTATCCTATCGAAAAAGTAGAAAGAAAAGAACTTAGATGAAGTAATTATAAATTTTAGGTAGAATGGGAAAAATTTGAGAGAGTAGAAAATACTCTAGTTAGTTAAGAATCAACCTAAAATCTATAGCAATCATATTTCAGTTGTAAGATTTTAGTGGTAATTAGGAGTTAACCCACCCCTAACCCCTCCCAGGAGGGGAATTCAGGAGTCAGGAGTCAGAATATAAAAGGATTTTGATTCTTCTTAATTGTTCTTAAATATCTATCAAAATCATTCCTGATGGCTATATGATTAAATGTAAGCATTCAGCTATTAGCAGTCAGCTTTTCCTCCTGAATGCTGTTTGCCCAGCATTCAGGAGCAGCAATCTGGAGTGAAAAATTGCTTTAAACCAAATTTTTTGGTAATCAAGAGTTGATTCGGAGTACTAATCAATTAGTTCTATATTTACTGATTTGCTTTTACCTATACTTTATAATTAGACCTAAGTCTCTCAATACTGATTTGGACTATCAAGGGAATGAAGCTTATGACTAACGTCTGAATAGTTACGATAAATAACCATTTTCTATCAAGTTATTAGTAGAACCCTAAGTTTAACATTAGTAATAAATATATCATGCGTATTGCTCATAATATTACAGAATTAGTAGGTCGCACACCCCTAGTACAACTCAATCGTATTCCTCAAGCAGAAGGTTGTCTAGCAAAAATAGTCGTAAAGCTAGAAGGAATGAACCCTGCTGCTTCAGTCAAAGATCGTATTGGTGTAAATATGATTAATGTAGCCGAGCGCGAAGGTTTAATTGCACCAGGGAAAACAACATTAGTTGAACCAACCTCTGGAAATACAGGTATTGCTTTGGCAATGGTGGCTGCTGCTAGGGGTTACAAGCTAATTTTGACCATGCCAGAAACAATGAGTATGGAGCGTCGTGCTATGTTACGCGCTTATGGAGCAGAGTTAGTATTAACTCCAGGTAGTGAAGGTATGAAAGGTGCTATTTCCAAAGCACAAGAACTTGTGGATTCAACTCCTAAAACATATTATATGTTACAGCAATTTCAGAATCCAGCTAATCCAGAAATTCATAGCAAAACTACAGCACTAGAAATATGGGAAGATACAGATGGTAAAGTAGATATTTTGGTGGCTGGTGTTGGTACTGGTGGAACAGTTACCGGGGTTACAGAGACCATTAAAGCAAGAAAGCCTGAGTTTCAAGCGATCGCTGTTGAACCTTCTAACAGTCCAGTATTATCTGGTGGAAAACCAGGACCACATAAAATTCAGGGAATTGGGGCAGGTTTCGTGCCAGATGTAATGAATACAGAGATTATTGATGAAATAATCCAAGTTCCTGATAGTGACGCAATTACTTATGGTCGTCGTATAGCAAAAGAAGAGGGAATTCTGTCCGGTATTTCTACAGGAGCTGCTCTTTGTGCAGCTATCCAAGTCGGTAAGCGTCCAGAGAATGAAGGTAAATTAATAGTGATGATTCAGCCTAGTTTTGGGGAGCGTTATTTAAGTACCCCACTTTTTCAAGAACCAGAACAAACTCTGGTTACAGTAAGCTAGCTATCTGAATCAGAGTAATCAGTAGCTATTTAAGCACCTGAATGAAATTATTTACACATCTGATCGTGATTTAATTGAGGTTTTACCCCAATATCAATATATATATATGTAATTAATTTTGTGTACCTGCTTATTATAGTGTTATTTAGTATTAGAGTAATTAGGACTTATTCATAGAATCGCTAAAAACTATAGTGCTATATAATTTTGTAGTGTTTTTAGTTGAACCAATGTGTAAGTCCTGACTAACTTTAGATTATGGATAGATTTGTTGTTGGACAAAGATACAAAAATAATCAGTTTTTATATTTTTCAAGTAATATTAACCGCCTAACTTTTACCATCTAGAATTTAAAATCTTCAATTTACTTTTAGTAAAGTTAAAAATTTGCTATTGACACCCTGGGTAGTGCTAAAAAGGAAAGGATACAAGAAAATATAGAACCCCTAAGGGTATCTTTGTCGGCGATTAAGTTTTTAGTCAGGAGTCAGGAGTCAGGAGTCAGGAGATGCAGGGAAGGAATATGGGAAAAAGGTTGAAAATACTCCCCACCTCCTTATCTATTGGGATTGGGACTTAAACATTTTGAGGTCAAAAAATAGCTGAAAGTTAGTCTAGATAGGGGAATTACGTCAATGGCCTAAAAATGCCTAAAACCCTTGGTAATTAAGGATTTATGCCTTTTTGACGTAAAAAGCTTTGCCTGTCTATATTTGAGCATATTTTTTACTTCTATATTTGTGTAAGTCCCACTATTTCTAATATAGATCTCAAATGGGTTCTATAGGGTAACAGTAGTAGAGAGGTGCATTTTAATGTTAGACCCCAAGCCACCCTGTCCATCATACAATTCATGCTTGAGTGGTCAAGAATGCA
>NZ_JAAHGT010000853.1 GCF_010672385.1 Okeania sp. SIO2F4 | reverse complement strand
AAAGATGGTACAGAATATCCTGTAGATACTTTGATATTTGCCACAGGATTTGATACAGTCCTCCTATCATCAATTAAAATTGTTGGTTTAAACAATCAATTGCTACAAGAAAAATGGCAAGATGGAGCAGAAGCATATAAAGGGATTATGATTCCCGGATTTCCTAATCTATTTATGCTTTATGGACCTAATACAAATACAGGTACTCAGTCAATTATTTTTATGGTTGAATGTCAAGTTAATTACATTATTTCTTGTATCCAAATGATGCATAAAAATTCACAGAAATATTTGGATGTGAAGCCTGATATTAATTCTGAATATAACAAAAAATTACAGGATGCAGCTGCTAAAACAGCGTGGAATAGTGGCTGTAGTAGTTGGTACAAAACAAAAACAGGCAAAATTGTAAATAATTGGCCTTTTTCAACAGTGCGTTATTGGCTCAACACTTTTCAAGCTAATCCCAAGGACTTTAATTTTTCTTAACCTGTTATTAAACGCAATAATTATTTTGTCAAAATACTTTTGTGCAAATATAAAAATCTTGTATACTTAAGTTGGTTCAGTTTTTGTTAAAAACAAAAATCAACAAGGACAAAATAATTATTAATTGGGTAGATTGGGTCGATCTTTGATTTTGCAACCAGCTTGTAGATGATACCCTAAAACCCAACCTTGTCCCTACTATTTTCAAATTATCTAGTTTTGCACCACTAAATTAAGGAGAGATTACAGTGGCAACAAAATATCGAACTCTACAAAAAGAACCTACAGCACCTAAAGCTCCATCAACAGAATACACTTGGGAACAGATAATGCTCTGCCATATGTGGAAAATATACTGCATATCATTCCCTTATTCCTATGTAGGTTCAAAAGAATATTTACAAAAACTATCTACTGAATCAGTTCGGGAAATTTTAGCCCATCCAAGAGTCAAAAAATTGATTGGAACATGGGAACTTGTATGGGGTATGGCTATTTTTCAATCCCGAGTGTCTAGAGTGAATGACAATACACTGTACATTGCTAAGTACAATGATAACAACCCAGCAAAAGATACTTATGTTCTTTCTGTAGCCGGAACAAATATGAAGTCGTTTTACGATCTCCTGATTGAAGACGCTAACTTCTACTCAACTAAACAGTGGAATAATGGTAAACCCTGGGAAAGTCCACCAGATTTTAAAGTTACTACTGAACCCTCAATCTCTTCAGGATTTACAAGGGCTTTGAATCTTGTATTTAATAAGACTACGGATAGTAATGGTACTATCGTTATTGATGCTCTCCGGGAAATAACCAGTAGCTCTAGCAAACCAATCGATCTGTTTGTAGTCGGTCATAGTTTAGCAGGTACTCTCGCGCCATTAACAGCTCTAGCATTACTTGAACGTCAGTCAGAGTGGGATAGCAAAAATATAACTACGCTAAAAGTTGTTTCCCTCGCCGCACCATCTTCTGGAAATCAAGCTTTTCAAGACTACTATACATCAAAACTTGGCGATCAAACTCAACGTTTATGGTCTTCTCTTGACATTGTTCCTAATATTGCAACAAAGGAAGCTGTAGCTTTAACTGCAAGCATATATGAGCCTGATATTCCCTCTACCCCATTAGTTAAAATTATCTGTTCGGTATGGAATGGGGAGATTGAAAACCATGAGTACAAATATATTACCCCTCAAGCCCCTTATACTGGAAGGGTTAATAATGATTTCCGCCTCGAAAATATTAACAAATATCCCGAAGTAAAAGAGTTTCTCGCGGAACAGTGTGCTGGAATGCTACTCTTTGCTTTTCTGAGTAGCTTACAATTAACGTCTGATCAATTAGAAAAGATTCCATTTGTAGGTCAGGTGTTTGCACCCCTTAAAGGTCAACTAGAAAAAATAATCAAGCTATATAGTGCTATAGTGTCAAAGTTTCTTGCTGAGATCATCGACGCAGGTGTGACAGCAGACCAGATGGTAGATATGATTGACGAGAAAATTGACTCAGTTCTTCAGGACGTGCTTGATAGTATTGGTATCCCGATAGATATTTCTATTGTAATGTCTGTCCTTCCTCATAACTTAATTTCTGGTGATAGCATCTATAATTTGATGGATTGGTATATGCAGTTCTATTACCAGCACGTAGACCAATATGTTGCATATTATGGCGTTCAAGAGCTTTACGACATCAAGGCAAAGATAACCAGTCAAGTAGAGGCAAGACTTAGTAAAGAAGAGAACAAGAAGCAAGAAGCCAATACTATTCTTCTCAATTATGGTAAAGCCAAAGAAGACGATATTAAAGATTTATTTAATGGCGAAGGTAAGCTACTTGCAGGAATATCTGATGTTGTCGCCCAACTCAAACAATCAGGTACGGTAGAGAAAACTGCACAACCTTTAGTTGTAGTAGTGGAGAAAAAGAAAAATGATAAAGGTTTGTTGGGTTAGTAAATGTTACTGTTTTATACCTTATATACGACAGTAGATTTATTTTGCTTTGTGGTGTAATTTTGACCGCTTTCCTGAAGAAGACAGGATGGATTATTCCAATCCCAGAGTATGGGAAAATGACGGACTTCCAAAAGGTGAGGTATTAGAGCCTGAAATGGCTATTAAAAGTTAATTACTTGCCTCGCCGATCTAATTAAATATTATTGCCGATCGCGCCATATCTTTATCTGCTAAGATAATTTATAAAGACTTATAGAGATAATTAATAATTTTTATAAGTCTTTATATTTTTAATGGGGCGATCGCTTACTGTAGATTTCCTCATAAACTTTCTGAACGTCATTCAATTTTTCACAACATAACAAAGTTGAAAAGAGGTATTATTATGACAAAAATAGAGAAAGAAAAATTTAATCTAGATATAGATAAACCAGGAATTGAAAATAAAGGCTATGACAAATCCGATCCAGACTCACCACCAAAGTATTTATGGGACAGGAAAATATTTTCTTTGATTTGGCTTTCCTATTGTGTTTCCTTTCCTAAGCTTTACAGTGGTAAAGAAACATATCTATCTAATTTAGCTACTAGAGCTGTTAAAGACACTTTCGAGAATAAGAAAATTAAGAGGTTAATTGGAGAATGGAATCTTGTATGGGGTGTTAGTGTTGAGCAAAGACCAACTTCTAATGTAGCGGATGCTACAATGTTTGTTGCTAAGTATAAACCCTATAATCTTCCTAAGAATAAGGGTAGTAGTTATGGGTCTAGTGTTAGAGATAGTTATAATACTGACTACACTGAAGATGATAAGCCAAGATATGTCATTTCCATTGCAGGAACAAATCCTTTCTCAATTTTTACTACTTTGTTTCAAGATTTAAGTATATTTAAAACTCGCTCTTGGAACAAAGGCGAACCTTGGAGTAAGGATATTAGAGATCAAACATCAAAAAGCGATCGAGCTGCCATATCTTCAGGAGCTAGCAGAGGATTGAAAATTCATTTAACAAAAATGCAGGGTGCTCGTGGTGAGTTACTTTTAGATTTTCTTAAAAAGGAAATAAAAACTTTAGTAGACAGTAAAAAAAAGGAAATAGAAAAGCTTATAGAAACAGAAGTAAAAAAAACAGAAGAAAGAGCAAACAAGGAAAGAGAAAATAGTAACGAGGAAACAAGAAGTGGATTCGATCCCGGAATAGAAATTGGAGAGACAATAGAAGGGATAAAAGAGATAATGGAGTTTTTGCCAGATAAAAATAGATCGGATGTATTATATATATTAGATTTAGACGATCGCAAGTTGGAAAAAATTGCTACAATACAGCGCAGAGGAGGTGTTGGGTTCGATAAAGAAGTAATAAAAGGATTAAAAAAACAACTAAAAAGTGTAAAACAAAAAATAAGAGACGTACTAAAGGTGGAAATAACTGTTGCTGGCCACAGTTTAGGTGGCGGTCTAGCAGAAATTGTAGCTTTAGCATTAAAAGAGAGACAAAAGGATTGGGATAAATATAAAGTATGCACAATAAAAGTCGTCTCAGTTGGAAATCCATGTTTTACAAATGATAAGTGTGTAGATAGGTATAAAGATAACAAACTAGATCGAGAGGCTTATCGATTTTGGTGCAATATGGATATGATTCATTATTTCACCACCAATACTCGTAAACTGGCAACCATATATGAACCTGATATTTCTGGAAATATACTGATTGATACTTTAACTAATATTCTCTGCCAGAGTGTCAAACAAAATAAATACAGACATAT
>NZ_JAAHGT010000852.1 GCF_010672385.1 Okeania sp. SIO2F4 | reverse complement strand
TCTGCCGAACTTGGTTGAATTTGTAACGCCCTTTGATAAAAATATTCAGCAGTTTCATAATAACCAGTTTCCATCAATACATTGCCAAAATGAACATAATATTTGAGCAAATATTGAGATATTTTCTGATACTGCTGCTGAGAATTTTCTGAATAATTTTCTAACTTAAGCAGCTCCTTGAAAAAATTAAACCCAGCCACTTTAGTCAAATACAATTCATCTAAATTTCTACTGTCAACACTCTTTAACCTAGCCTCCAATAACAGACAATACTTATCAAAAAAATGATTATTATAAATCATCTTTTGCAAACAAACAAAAGCCTCATTCAACTTACCTATAGTCATTAAAGAAAAAGCACAGTCACTATAGACTAATACATTATCTTTTTCTCCCTTCAGTCTAATAACCTCTTGAAAATATTTTACCCCCCATTCATGCTCCCCAATAATTTGTAATGCTTTGCCCAAATTATAATGCGCTTTAATAAAATTAGGTTTTAATTCTATAGCACGATGATAAGCAGCGATCGCCTCTAGAGGATTTTTCTTTAATAAAGTAAAACCAAGATTATTATATAAATCTGCCGCATCTGATTTGATATCTAACCCTTTTTTATAAACTTCAATAGCCTCTTCTGTTCGATTCATATCGGCTAAAACGCCACCTAAATTATTATATGCTTCTACAAAATCTGGCTTTAATCTTATTAACTCTCCATAAACATCAACTGCTGCTTGATAATTTCTTTGCAACTCTAAAACTATACCCAAGCTTAAATAAGCCTTCAGATAATTCGGTTTAAGAATAATCGCTGTTTCGTAGCAGTTAATCGCACCTTCCAAATCTCCATATTGATGCTTTATATTACCTAAATTATAATATAGCTCCGGCCATTTTAATCCTAAATCAATTGCTTTTTGATATTGATTAACTGCTTCAGCAATCCACCTTTTATGACTATATAACTGACCGAGAAAAGCATGAACTTCTGCATACTCTGGCTTAATCTCCAAAGCTTTTGTATAAGCAAACATAGCCTCATCAAAATTATCTTCTGCTGCGTAACTTTCCCCTAAAATTCTGTAAACATCAGCAGAGTTTGGTTGTATTTCTAAAATTTGTTTACAGGTTGCTCTTGCTTGACTTAATTTACCTTCACTCAAGTATGATTTTGCTAATCTGAGATGTTTTTCTATTTTCATCCTTAGCTATCAATGAAATTTTTCTTTGCTGCTGGCATAAAATTATTATGTCATAGTGAACCTACACGCCTAAAATGTTGCAAAGTAGGGGCGAGTTCCGTGTTAAGTTGGTGCTGTTACAAATTATTAGATGAACCCCCCCATCCCAATAATAATTATGCACATTAGCTCTTTTTTGTTAGTCCAGCAGGGTGCATTAGATGACTAAAACTTACCGAGAAATTGTGGGTATGCGCCTCCCCTTTTAAGGGGAAAAAAGCGGTCGGAAAGCGCAGCATTCCGTAGGATGGGATGGCGAGGTCTCCCGCTCTTGCAGAGCCGCTTCGAAGTTCGCCATATCCAATCTCCCCTTGAGAAGAAAAAATTTTTCATGATTAGTCAATCCTATCCGTTTTCAAGGAGAGGTAATTATTAATTATTAATTATTAATTATTAATTGTTGAACCCATAACACACCATTAGGACTTACGCAGATACAACATATATAGCGTTAAAAACTATAACGTTATAGTTTTTAAACTCTATATATAGTAGCTTTGTGTAAGTCCTGACCATTTTATACCAATTCCCATGCATTAACGCTATGCTTGGGCAACACTTCAGTTATTAACTACTTAACAGAGGCATAATTACCTTTTTGCCAATTTTAGCCAAGTTAATGTTAATTATTCTTATGTTGTACGGACGTTGCATGCAACGTCCCTACCTCCCCCACTCCCCTACTCCCCTACTCAAAAAATTGTAGAAAAGTTTTTGAGAAACGGTATTATACCAAATTCATGCATAGATAGTTAGAGTAAAATGATGACAAAACTGTTAGTAATTTTGCGGCCGATGTAGAGGAGGTAAATCAAATTATCCCTTGATAAAAAAACAATTTCTTATCATTTAAGAACTATTTTTGGTCAATTATGGAACACTTTTACTCTCAGACCAAATAAATAATATAAATTCTTACCTCCTGACTCCTGACTCCTGACTCCTAAGAACAAAGTCACTGTAGCAATATTTTATGAAATTGGTATTAGTTGTCTCACTCCAGTGCAAAATTTGTAGAGCGGTGGGGTGGTTCATCTGATTAAATGTTTAGCCTCATTAAGTTATATCAAATCCCCTTAATTCGGTATAAAAAAATGTTTCATCTTCAGCTACCAAATATTTCGCTTATCTACCCATCTCCTCACACCCCCCACCCTTCCCACACTCCCCACACTCTTTATCTAATTACACCAATGCTACCGGATTTGATATTAATAGGACTTACGGATAGACCATATATGTAGAGTTCAAAAACTATAGCGTTATAGTTTTTAACGCTATATGTAGTACCGATGCATAAGTCCTGATTAACTAGAACCCGCTCCTACTATATAAAACAAAAACAAAATTCCCCCCTAAAATTAGGAGGGAGTTAGTATCTTCATTCTTGGGTTATACCCATATTTGAAACCAGATTTATTAATAACTAGACTTAGAATATTTCAAAGTCAGTATTTTCTAATGGATTATCAGCATCATATACAGTATTATCAACCTGAGCAAATTGATTTTCATCACCAACATTACCTGGTGTTGGATCGTAGTAAATCAAACCATTAGCAGGGTCATAAACAATCGCTGCTGTATTTCCTACACCTGGGACAAAGTTCACAATTACCTCAAACTGATTTTCTGGTAATGGATTGCCAGTAGGTGTACCTGCCAAAGCATTAAATCCGGCATTCTGTAATTCCTCTGGGAGGTTAGCAGCTAAAACTATTCTATCTCCCTCATCCCTATTAAAGTCTGTCAGGGTGTCAACTCCGTAACTACCATCTGCACTATACCAGAAGAAGAAATCATCAGCTCCAGCGCCACCTGTTAAAACATCATTACCCCTTGAACCAGATAGGAAATCATCCCCTATACCACCGTCTAGACTATCAGAATCTTTACCTCCATCAAGAAAATCATTACCTGCATTACCCTCTAGGAAATCAACACCTGAATTACCCTGTATGCTGTCATCTCCCGATCCACCGCTTACTATGTCATCTCCGCGATCGCCGAAGATCAAGTCTTCTCCTTCGCCACCGTCTACAGTATCATTATCTCTACCACCTCTGAGACAATCATCTCCTGCACCTCCTAATATGGAGTCATCTCCTCGGTTACCTTGGATGGAGTCGTTGCCAGTACCACCACCTGCAGTATCAGAACCTTCACCTAATATAACTACATCATTACCAGCACCTGCTCCAACTAAGTCATTACTAGCCAAAGCTGAAATACTATCAGAACCACTTGTTCCTGCAAGACGATCTTCTCCTGGAGTTCCAACTAGAATACGTCCCCCATCATTGACATCTGGGTTAAGTACATCTACTGATGGATCTGTTTCGGTACCTGGTGGAATTACTACAAATGTCACTTGCTTACCTCGTTTTTTAGAATTTACTATTGCTAATTTATCTGTAATTTGCTCAAAGAGCTAATTTTTAGATTCTGTATAGATGGCCTTTTTGTTCTTTTATATCTTTGTTTATAGGGAAAAATTAACCCTTGTGAACTTAGGACATTACAAGGATAATGATTGTTCCCTTTTTATTCAACCGTTCTTAGAAACCTACAATAATTTGTAAAATCTACAATTATCTGTTCTATTCCCTATTCCACTGGAAACGTCGGCGTTATCCAGTCCACAAACCGTCATGATCGAATTGACCGCCATAGCTAGATTCAAGGTAGCACTTAAGTCTCACACCCAACTGAAATTGCAGTATTCGCATTGAAATACACGCTCCGATAAAGACAGATACTGTTTCACATTTTCACAGCTAGAGTAAGTCTTAGAATTAGGGAACCATTTATCTCAACGTTGGCCCTTGACCCGCGCTCTCCTGAGGTCGGGAGCTGAGATATGGGAAAACCAATCAATGTTGCGGTTTTTCCAAAGCGTGTGCTATTGTACTTAGAGGCTGCTGGGCTAGCAGTGTCAGCGCCAGTCGCTCATGGGGGAGACCCCCAAGACCGCGCTGGCTTGTCTG
>NZ_JAAHGT010000851.1 GCF_010672385.1 Okeania sp. SIO2F4 | reverse complement strand
AAAGCGAGAGCTACCGTAGCAAGAGGCAGCGGCTCTGCACTCTTCGGGAAACCTCGCCATCCCATCCGTTTGTCATGCTCCGCTTTCCGACCGCTGTCTTGGTCGATTGGAGGCAAGCGAGGAGACCTCGCCATCCCATCCTGACGGAATGCTGCGCTTTCCGACCGCTTTTTTCCCCTATCCAAGGGGAGGCTTCAAGGCGCGAATTAATTAATTAATTATTAATAATTAATTAATAATTCGGTAAAATAAGGAAAAATTGTTTGTTTTTCTGCTTGTTAAGCTAATCAAGGAGTTATAGTGAAGTTTCTGCGGTTTTTTCTTGTCATTTCTACTGTAATTATATATGTATTAACAATATACCCAGTAGCTACAAAGGGCATCAATTGGCCTGCTGTATATTTTGGAGACATACTTCATCTTGATTGGAGAAGTCAGTTTAACAGCGACTTTTTAATTCATCTTTTCTTGCTTGCAACCTGGATTTCTTGGCGGGAAGGATTTACTATTAAAAGTTTTATATTTGGTTTTTTTAGTATTTTTATGGGAGGTATGTTTAGTTTTCCATATTTACTTTATGCAACATATAAAGCAAGAGGAGAACCTAAAGAGATCCTTCTTGGAGTCCATGGGAATAAAGCCTAACTTAGCGAAAAGTAGTAACGCTTGATTTTGAGAAGCTACTTGTTCATCCAGGTTTGGAATAGATAAATTGGATTATGAGTGATCGTAACATCATTACCATTGAACCAGATAAGCGTGGAGGAAAGCCTTGTATTCGTCGAATGCGAATAACAGTTTACGACGTTCTGGGTTGGCTAGCATCCGGGATGTCCATTACTGAGATTATTGATGATTTTCCAGAACTGACAGAAGAAGATATTAAAGCTTGTTTAGAATTTGCGGCTGACCGTAATTATCATTGAGTTGCTTTGGTGAGTTCTGTTTGAAACTATTATTCGATCAAAACTTGAGCCGGAAATTGGTTTCTCGTTTGACTGACATTTTTCCAGATACTAGTCATGTTCAGTTTCATGGACTAGCAGATAAAACAGATATAGAAATATGGGATTTTGCCAGACTAAATAATTTCTGCATTGTGACTCAGGACGCAGATTTTGCAGAAAGAAGTCGGTTGTATGGTTCTCCACCCAAAGTAATCTGGTTGAGATGTGGCAATGCACCAACTAATCAAGTTAAAAATCTAATTCGGTCTCGTCAAAATACAGTTAAAGCTCTATTAGATGATTCAACTATTCACTGTTTGGAATTGCATTGATGGTTATCCTCATGCAGGATATTGTACCGCAACTGCCATACAATTATAAGTTATACAAGTTAGACACCTACTATCTACAATTATTTATACACACCACACCCAGAATCAGAAGTTCAATATCTGACTCTAACGGCATTAGCTTTGAGTATGATTTATATTTCCTGAAAGACTTTATGGTAGACACATTCCTTTCTATCTTTGTTTCTATCTTTTTTATAGTTCTAACGCTCACCTTTACTCTAATATCGGGGTTCAACTTAATCTACCCCGTTGTGGACTTATTTTCACATGAGCTACTCAGTCTTAATTTTTATCAACAAGAGTTGATTAGTGGTCAATTTGGGCTACGAATAGTAAGCTTAATCCTTGGCATGAAAACTATTAGTGCTTTGCTGGATTTTGTATACCAAAAATCAAATATAAAAACAGGTTATCCAGAATTAGACAACCTGTCAGTCAACCACCCAACTTCAAAGGTTACTGCTTTCGTTTTAGGCCAGCTTTTTATTTATCAACTCGCTACTTTCAGTCTATGGCTCTCCAACTTATTTTTAGGTTTTTTACTAGAAACTAAGCTGATTTCTTGGGCATTATTTTTTGTTGTGGATGACTGGGCAATCATTTCCGATTACTATAAAGCATTAAAAGGAAGATTTTTTACATCACACTTAATACGAATCACATTTTTTAATTTTCTTTTCTGCGTTGTACTACCTATAACATTCTACAAGTATTTTAATTGGTGGACTGGATTAATTACTTTCGCTTCTATAGCTATCCTATCCACGATGAGCTTAGGATAAATTATTTTAGACAGATCAAGTGAGTAACTTATTTGAGGTAGAAGTTATGGTATGGTACTCTCATCGGAAAAAAACTTGCTTTGACACGGCTATTAATCTTTGGTCTTAGACTACCCTCTAGATTCATCCCTTAATTCAGCAAAGCCTAATTATTTTGCAATAGTGGTGAAACTATTAAATTAAGTATCACCCCTAAACTTTCTCAATCAAAACAAACCAACATTCAATTCATAACAACCAACTTCATCTCCAAAATTTTATTAATAGTATCTTCAACAGCTTTATCTGGAGTTGAAGCACCAGAAGTCACACCCACAACTATCTGACCTTCAGGCAGCCAATCTTCTGATATTTTTACCTGACTTCCTAAAGGTTTATGTTCAATTCTATTCCCAGATAAAATCCTTTTAGCTCCATCAATATGATACGAAGGGATATTATTTTCTATTGCCATTTCTTGTAAATGAGTTGTATTAGAAGAATTAAAACCTCCTATAACTACCATTAAATCTAACTTGGCATCAAATAAACCTGCCATTGCATCTTGCCGTTCTTGAGTAGCATCACATATAGTATTAAAGTTTTGATAATGCTCATTTAATTTATCCGGTCCGTACTTTTTCATCATTGTCTTTTCAAACAACTTTCCTATTTCTTCAGTTTCAGTTTTCAGCATAGTTGTTTGATTAGCAATACCAACTTGTTCTAAATCTACATCAGGGTCAAAACTTTCAGAATAAGCCAACTTAAACTTAGCTAGAAATTCATCACGGTTGCCACCATTCAGAATATAATTACAGACATATTCAGCCTGTGACATATTCAGAACTATCAAATATTTATCAGCAAAAGAGCTAGTAGCAATAGTTTCTGCGTGACTATATTTGCCATGAATAATAGAAGTAAATTTTTTCTTTTTATGTTTTTCTACACTATTCCAAACTTTAGAAACCCAAGGACAAGTAGTATCAACAATTTGGCAATTTTTTTCCTTTAAAATTTGCATTTCTTGAACACTTGCACCAAAAGCAGGCAAGATTACTACATCATTATTACCAGCTACAGAGAAATCTTTTTTACCATCAATTACAGGGATAAATTTAATTTGCATATCCCTCATATCTTGATTCACAGATGGATTATGAATTAGTTCGTAAGTAATCCAAATTTGTTGATTAGGGAAATGTTGACGAGTTTCATAAGCCATTGCTACAGACCTTTCCACACCCCAACAAAAACCAAAAGCTTTTGCAAGTTTGATGGTTACTTCACCTTTTTGTAGGGTATAGTTATTATCTCTAATTTGTTGGATTAGGTTACTTTGATAAACAGACTCCATAACTGTAGCGACTTCTTCTGCATGACCAAATCCTTTACGGTTATAATTGTCAGATTTTTTTAGTGCCCTGGTAAAAGCTTTTGTATCCATGATGTTTTATTATTAAACTTGGCTGAAATTTGTTTTATCTTACAATGTTTTTCAACAGAAAAATTCAAGAGGTCTATTTTGATTAGAATAAGGCTATAAAAGTTTAGACAGATCGGAAAATCTATCGCCAATTTTATGAGCAAACCCTAGATATAGTGTTGCGCTATGGTTTTAACTCTCCATATATAGTATTTTTTCTGCATCTCATCTACAGCCAAAAATTCCAGATATTGATTTATTGCGATAATTAGAGCCACAAAAGTCTACCTAGATCAGACAGCTCGGAAAATCTGTCGCCAATTTTCTGGGAAAACCCTGGATACAGCATTGCGCTATAGTTTTAACTCTCCATACATATGGATATAGTATTTTTTCTAAATCTCATCCACAGCCAAAATTCCAGATATTGATTTATTGCGATAATTAGAGCCACAAAAGTCTACCTAGATCAGACAGCTCGGAAAATCTATCGCCAATTTTTTGGGAAAACCCTATATATACTGTTGCGCTATAGTTTTAACTCTCCACACATAGTATTTTTTCTACATCTCATCTACAGCCAAAAATTCCAGATATTGATTTCTTGCTCTAATTAGACCAACCAGCTTCTCCTGAAAGTGAGGATAATATAGATATGGCAGAAGTTTACCATTTGTTAGGAAATTCCTTACAAGAAATAGGTCAACTTGATGAGTCTGTAGCAGCTTATCAACGCGCCATTGA
>NZ_JAAHGT010000850.1 GCF_010672385.1 Okeania sp. SIO2F4 | reverse complement strand
TAGTGGCAATTGGCACCGCCTAGTAGGGGGGATTCGCGAATCCCCCCTACTGCTGTATGCATACTACGGTACGGTACTGGCAATGTGGCTGTTTCGAGCAATGTGAAAATCGTGGTTTTAACCCGATAGAAAGCTCCTAGTCACGAATCCACGCGACTTTAGTCCGTGGAGTGTCAAAGTTGAGCATCTTCCTACAGTCTGTAAACCCATCCCCTATCAGTTGTTAATTTTATAAGCAAAACAAATATTTCCGAAGGGATAATTTTAAAATTCCCATGTTAAGCAAATTATGAACAAATGTAAAAATAGGGGTTTATTGACACTATTCTCAATTATTTTACGAGTTTACTGAATTTGGATTCTATGATATAATTTTTATAGTCACAGGCTTGGTGTAATTAATTTATTGAAAAATTAGTGTAAACTATATTTAATTCGTAGAATATTAAGTAATTTTAAATTTAATCTCTGGATGGAAAAAACAAATTTTCCAGAGACAGCTTAACAATAGAAGCACAAAAATTGACAAAAACGTATATTTGTGCATATATAAAATTCCTAACTTCCTAAAGATATTGCAATTCAATCCAAATATTGTTTTTTGGGCCGACAATAATCACAACTACATCCCTAAACTTGGGAATACCTGTGAAAATCTTTGGGTTTTTGGAAAAGCCAAAGCCCTCTTTGGGAATGCCAAGACCATTCAGATTGAAGATGCCATCGTCATTAAAATCATGAAAAGCAGCAACAGCATAACTTCCTGGTTTCAAATTCTCAAATGTAATTGCAGGAGTCCCTTCTTCTAAATCAACACACCTTACTTGCAAAGCCCGATCGCCGTCACTGGGAAATCCTTGACTACCTGAAAAAAGACTCAGGCAAACTTGTCCAGTTTGATTTTTCAGACCATCGATATTAACTGTTAAGCTACTATTTATTGTCAAACTATTTTTTACTGTTAAGTTACTGTTTAAGGCGGCTCTAGCCTTCTCTGAAACAACTAGATTTCCTAGAAAAGCTAGCACTAGAAAACTAACAAAAAATCGTTGCATTATTATTTCTCCTAAATAATGGGGTTCATTAATTGATAATTGATAATGGATAATTGATAATTACAAGAAGGTTTTAACCGTTACGGAATTGAATATTGGGAAATTCAAGAGCACTTTTCTCGAGGGGAGATTGGAGGCCAGCGAGGAAACCTCGCCATCCCTCGACCGCTTTTTCCCTTTAAAAGGGGAGGCTTTAAACCAGAATTAATTAATTAATTAATAATTCGGGAAAATTAAGGTCTTGTGAAGAATTCGAGGGGAATCTGATATAGCTGATTTGAGCCATTTTAGCTCCCCGATCGAATTCTGATTTGTCCGAGTCCTTCGCTGATGCTAATAGCATTGCGGTAGTCCAGTTCAGTCCGAGCCTTCGTATAATTGACTGAAAACTCAGTACCCCATCAGATATACCATCACAGGTGCTATGGGTGGTCGTTTGTTTAACCCCAAAAGCTTCCATAGGAATTCCATGAGGTAATTATCAATTATCCATTATCCATTAATGAACTTCTTTAGCCATTTTCAGCAGATCATCGTAGTGAGGATTATTAGGTCCCCAAATTACCGGCGGTCTCAGAGCGATCGCTTCAAAGTTAGATTCCTGTTAACGTTAGGTTGGAGACCCGCGCTCTCCCGTAGGGAAGCCTCGGTCCGAAAACCAATCAATGTTAGGATTTCACACACAATATGTTAGAATGTGAAAAATTTTTCGATTAGTAGTAGATGGAAAATCCAGAAAAATTGCCGAAAGACCTGCCTGTCCCAGTAAATGATGGTGCTTGCAATCGCCTACTAGGGCAATCTTTTCCATCGATAAATTTATGTTCAACTAGCTCGATAGGAGTCTCCCGCTATAATCTGCGATTTAGCGGTGAGAGGAATATCAGGACAATTAAAGTATGAAGTTGTCCAATAATTATTATCCCATTCTTTTGTGCTAAAAGTTATTATTTGTTTCACCATTAAGCTAGAATTAAAGTAGTTAGTGAAAAAGCTAATGAAGCAAGTAATAACGGCAAAACTAAAGTTACATTTATCCTCAGAGGAAAAAGAGCTTTTGAGGGAAGTTTCATTGGCTTATAGAGATGCGCTAAATTATTCTTCTGAAATAGCATTCACTAATGGAAAAGTATCAAGTGCAAATAAGCTGCAAAAGCTTGTTTATCAGGATATTAGAACTAAATTTGGTTTACCTTCTCAGATGAGTTGCAATGTCCCAAGACAAGTAGCTGCAACTTATAAAGGGTTGTGGACTAAAGTTAAACAAAATGGGAACCATCTTCAACTGGGCCAGACGAAAAAGCGATATAAAGGGTTGGACAAACCACCTAAGTATGCATCCAGAACTTGCAATTTAAACTACAAACGAGATTACTCTTTTGTGAAGCAAGGGGTGAGTTTGATTACCTTACAAGGTCGAATTAAAGTCTTTTACTCTGGGCACAACAAGCACATTGAACTAATCAAATCGGGTGAAGATGCAGTTAAGTTTGGAGGAGCAAAAATTTATTACGCTCGTTCAAATAAGACTTACTACTTATTAGTTTCTTTAGAATTAAAAATACCAGACATTGAACCTGATGCAATTAATTGCGTAGTCGGTGTTGATGTAGGACAACGGTATCATGCAGTTACTACAGACACCGCAAATCAAGCTCATTTCTATCCAGGAAAACAGTGTAATCATAAAGCTACTCGTTATCAAAAAGCGAGAAAATCTTTACAGCAAAAAGGCACTCGTTCTGCTAAGAAACGTTTGGTTTCGTTATCAGGAAAAGAAAGACGGTTTGTTGCCGATAGAAATCACTGTTTATCCAAACAAATTGCTACTCCTAACACACTAATCGGACTGGAAAATTTAACCAATATTCGGGAGCGGACTCAACCTCGTAAGATTGGAAAAAAAGCATCAACTAAACAACGAAAAGCTAATCATAAACAAGCGAAATGGTCCTTTGCAGAATTACACTTATTTATCGACTATAAGTCTGTTTTAAATAATTCCTTAGCTATTAAAGTTGATGCTGATTATACCTCCCAAGCTTGTCCTCATTGCGGGCATACCAGCAGAGGTAATCGTCCAAATAAAGGGCTAATTTTCCACTGTGAATCTTGCGGTTTTGAACTCCATGCCGACTTAATTGGTGCAAGGAATATAGCAATGCGAGCGCTGCTTTTTCGGCAAGACTGGGAAAGTACGGGGCTTTTGTCAGCAGCCCCTGATGGTTCGTCGGCTGAAGCCAAAGCTGCACGTATGCACGAGGTTTGCAGAAATGCGGTGGACGGCAGAATCAAGCCAACATCAAATCAAAGATTATGATGTTTGGTAGTTGACCTCATGGTAGATATGTAGATTTGTCGGTGATTTCAGGTCGTGTTGTTATTTATTGCTATCCAATGACAGGTCAGCCTGGTATTCAGCTACCTGATGGATGGGACGAGATTCCTGGAGCAAGGGGATGTACTCCACAGTCATGTCCGTTTAGAGATCATTACCAAGAACTCAGTGAGTGGGAAACACAAGTATTTGGCCTTAGCACACAAAGCACTGAATATCAGATGGAAGTGGCAGAGCGACTCCATCTACCATTTGAACTTTTGAGTGATTGTGATTTAAGTTTTGCTAAGGCGTTAAAGTTGCCAATGTTTGAAGTAGAAAGAAAGCAACTGATCAAACGAGTTACGCTCATTGCAGAAGTTGGAAAAATTGTCAAAGTTTTCTATCCAGTCTTTCCACCTGATAGAAATGCTGATGAAGTTATTGATTGGCTGCGAAATAATGTCTGATAAGGGAATTGCAAAAAATAAATTATCCAATTTTTGAACTAGACCTATTTGTTTTGCTGCCTCTATTCCGTACTCTGTGCTCCCTATTGGTACTTAGACATTTTCTGGGAGAAAACCGTTTGTTTGCAGAGCATGACTTAGGAAAAGTCGGTTTATACAAGGGAATTACGTCAATTTTTTTGTTGGCAAAAATTAGTAAAAATAACTAGGGTTTGCTGAAAAAAGTATGAGTGGCAAGGGTAGGAGGACCGAGTCAGGAGGACCGAGTCAGGAGTCAGGAGGAACGGCAATTATAGAGGAGGTAGGAGTCAGAATTTTCCCTTGGTTTTTCTGCCGTTGTCTGCCAAAAATGCTAACTTTTCCAGCTTGCTCGAGGGAAAAGCTCGTACTTTTTTAGATTCAAAAAGA
>NZ_JAAHGT010000085.1 GCF_010672385.1 Okeania sp. SIO2F4 | reverse complement strand
TCTGAGGTTAGCATTTCTTAAATCTGCGCCATTGAGGTCAGCAGCAGTCAGGTTAGCATTGGTCATTTCCACATCATTGAGTTTAGCTGCAATTAAATTAGCTACACTCAAATTAGCTCCATCCAAATAAGCTCCTGTTAGATTAATTGCTTTGAGGTTGGCATTACAAAGATTGGCATTTCTGAGATTTGACCGACTATAGTAGTTGTTCCTAATGTTTTCTAATCCTTTTCTTGGACAGAGAGTATGGCAATACTCTGTACCTAAATCAGCCGCCTCTAAGTTAGCACTCCGCAGATTAATATTTTTTAAGTCGATACCGCGAAGATCGGCACCACTCAGATTTACTCCTTTAAGATCCTTATTTATACGTTGTTGATTAACAATTTTCCAGACTAAATGCCATTTATAATCTAGTTTGGTTAAATCATTAATTTTTGTGTTTCGGAGGTTAGCACAGTTAAGATTTGCACCTCTAAAATCAGCATTGCTGAGGTCGGCATTTTCGAGATTAGCATGGCAGAGATTAGCATTACTCAAATTAACACCAGTCAAGTTAGCATTACTTAGGTCAGTATTTTTAAAGTTAACATTATGGAGGTTAGCAGCACTAAAATTACTTCCACTCAGGTTAGCATTACTCAGATTAACATCTTTAAGTTTCGCATTACTCAGGTTTGTATCACTCAGATTAACACCCTCAAGATCTATGCTGATTAGATTAATATTCTTGAGGTCTTTACCAATAGCTTTCTGATTAACTATTTCCCAAATTAATAACCATTTACTATCAAGTTTTGTTGCCTCATTTAGTTTACTACCCCTCAGATTTATACCCCTAAGTTTACTACCTCTTAAGTCGGCACGACTAAGATTTGTATTAGTTAAATTGGCATTAGTTAGATTCGCAAGACTCAGATCTGCACCACTCAAGTTAGCACCACTCAAATTAGCATTACTTAAATTAATACCCCTAAGTTTGGCAACACTAAGATTAGCATTCTCAAGATTAGTATTTTTGAGGTTAGCATCCTTGAGATTTGTACCTCGTAAATTAGCTTCTATTAGATTTCCATCTTTGAGATTAATACTACTCAGATCGGCATCTTTGAAATAGGCAAAACTAAAATTTATACCCTGTAAGTCTAGACCATTAAGTTTGGCATCCCTCATGTTAGCTCGGATAAACCTCCGTTTTCCAGCAGCGTATAGCTCTAATATTCTGCATACATCCCAAGTATATTGGGATAATGCTAGTTTGGCTTTAGGTTGTTGTTGTTCCAGGAGTATGGAATATGCGGCCCATTGCACTTCTGCTGACGGATCGTGTAGGGCCATAAGTAACAAATCTAATCCAGGATCTCCATGTTTAATAGTTTCAGACACTGCTGCTACTCTCAATTCTACTTCACCATGGAGTAAACATTCTTTTACTGCTTCGAGACTATAGAGCATAGGTATGGTAGATGTCGCTAAAGTCATATCTAACATAGGAATTTCATTCAGGGAGTTATTCATTTTCTTGGACTTCATCTGCATATCCAATAACTTTACCTGAAAATTAATATTTTTACATATTCAGCGATTATTTATTCGATAGTTACTCACTTTCTCTACTTTGGAAACTCCCTAAGCAAGATTGAGAAACTGACATTAAACTATCTATTATAGTCGATTTTTTAATTTGTGTAGATTCAACTTGAGCATTATAGTTTTAAGACTATTAATGCTCAAAAAAAATATGTTTTGATAAAATAGAATTCATCCTATTACACTTAAATTAACTACTTGACCCGGATTTCTCACAAAATAAGTTTGACTTATCAAAATCCTTATCTACTCAAAGTCATACAGAATAAGGTTTTCAACAGTGTTTTGTTTTTTTTATCTCTTTTAAGCAGGGTTAAATGCTTGCTATACAAGGTTTTTAGCGACTAGAATCGCAAAGTTTGTGACAAATGCAGGATTAGTTATAATAGATAAGTATTACTGTAGTTCCCAATTTTGTTCTCAATGTGGACTCCACAGAAAATGCTGTTACATTTAAGGACTTATAACGGTCGGGATTTTTAAGTAATTAGTTGTGGGAAAGTGATCCTGGGGAATGCAAGGCAAACGTGGCGGTAAATTAGACCTTTCAATTAGAGAATGGGAATCTATCCATTGTGGTAGTCACCATGACCACGATATAAACGCAAGGAAAAAAATCTTAGTCCCCTTATTGTTGTCCTAACCCAGTATTTCTTTCCTATATAGAACCCATTTGGGATATATCTAAAAATAGAGGTGGTGATTGAGAGGTGGGGTGATGGAGAGATTGGGAGTATTTTTCCATCTTTTTCCTGTATTGCCTCCCCCCACCTTCTGAGTTGGGAGTGATACTAAATCCGGTTTAGACACAACCAATATTTATGAAGGTAATGTACAAATGGCTCAGGGGATACCCCCTACCCCCCTTTGAAAGGGGGGACAGAAGGGTTAGAGAGGAAGAGCGAAAAACCGGCTTTTGATCGCCGGATTTGGTATGACTCCTCCTTACTCCTACTAAAAAATTGCATCTTGGTAAAGATACCAAATGGGTTATATAAAATTTTTGTAGTAGATTAGGTAGACAAATTTTTGATTTTAGAGAACAAAAAACGGTGGTGGTGTATAGTAATGGTAGAGAGACTGTGGGGAGTGTGGGAAGAAATTACAAAACATATATATCTTCACCATTACTATGCAAGACTACCCAAAAAACAGAGAACACAGAACATAGAACAGGGAATAGGCAACAACATTGTATCTCATTAAAAGTTATAACCCCTTTTAGATGTAGAATAAAATCACTTTAAATAAATAGATAAGGATCTTTTAGATGAAAATAGGAATTCTGGCCGGTGGTTTAGGAACTCGTATTTCAGAAGAAACTGTAGATAAACCAAAACCAATGGTGGAGATTGGCGGAAAACCCATTCTCTGGCACATTATGAAGCACTATGGCCACTATGGATTTAAAGAGTTTGCCATTGCTTTGGGTTATAAAGGTGAAGTTATCAAAAAATACATGATAGATTATTGTTCTCTAAATAGCAATCTGTCTGTTAATTTGCAAAGTGGCAAAGTAGAAATGCAGGGTGGAGTAAAGCCTGATTGGAATGTTGAGTTAATCGATACAGGACTTTACACTAATACAGGTGGCCGTATCAAAAGACTTATTCCCCATATGGATAATGAGACTTTTATGCTTACTTGGGGAGATGGAGTTTCTGACTTAAATCTTAAAGATTTACTAGATTTTCATCGTAGTCATGGCAAATTAGCAACTTTAACTGCAGTACGTCCACCAGCACGTTTTGGTCACTTGGAAATGGACGGCGATCGCATTGTGGAATTTTCGGAAAAACTTCAAACTAAAGAAGGATGGATTAATGGAGCATTTTTTGTCTTAGAGCCAGGAGTATCTGATTACATAGAAGGTGATGATACTCAGTGGGAAAAAGCTCCTTTAGAAAACCTGGCTCAAGATGGTCAACTAATGGCCTATCGCTATTCTGGGTTTTGGCAATGTATGGATACATTGAGGGATAAAAGACATTTAGAAAAACTCTGGAACAGTGAAAAAACACCCTGGAAAATTTGGGAGAATTGATTGAATCAAGGAATAACAGTATAATACGTCAGAAAACATACCATTATCTTTGATAAATTCAAAGATGCACTTCATGAACTGACAACATACAAGTGCCAAAAACCACAGCACTGTTGTTATGGAAAACTTGAATGTCAGCGGAATGCTAGCTAATCATAAACTAGCTAAATTAATTAGTAGATAGTGGTTTGATGATTTCAAGCCTCAACTAGAATATAAAACTCAGTGATACAGCTGAATTAGAAGTAGTTGACAGGTTTTTTCCATCATCCAAGACTTGCTGTAGGTGCGATCGCGTCCAAGATATGCCATTAAATCTAAGAACTTATGACTTTCCTCCTGATTGTGGTATATCTATTGACCATGATTTGAAGGCCAGTATAAGAGTGAGAAATGCGGTCGGCTTGACCGTCGATTTCTGTGGAAGTCCTGGTGCCGAAAGTTTCGGTAGAAACAGGAAGTAAACATTAAAATGCTATATTGTGACATTTGATATCGGTTTTATAAAGTAAGAATAAATTATGAAGGTTTTACTAACAGGTCATAAAGGTTACATTGGTACAGTTCTAGTGCCTATGCTTCTGGATCGGGGACATGAAGTGACAGGATTGGATAGCGACTTATATCAGGATAGTACCTTTGGTGAAGGTATTAGAGAAATCCCCGAATTAAAAAAAGATATCCGTGATGTGGAAGCATCTGATTTGGTTGGGTTTGATGCGATGCTCCATTTAGCAGGATTATCTAACGATCCTTTGGGGAATCTTAATCCACAACTAACTTATGAGATTAATCATTTGGCTTCTGTTCATTTGGCTAAATTAAGTAAAGAAGTGGGAATTAGTCGCTATATATTTTCCTCTTCTTGCAGTAATTATGGCGCTGGAGGAAATGATTGGTTAACTGAAGAGTCAGCTTTTAATCCTGTAACTCCCTATGGTATTTCTAAGGTAAAAGTTGAGCAGGATGTAAGTGGGTTAGCTAATGATGATTTTACTCCGACTTTTCTGCGTAATGCCACTGCTTATGGTGTTTCTCCACGTTTACGCTTTGATTTAGTGTTGAATAATCTAGTTGCTTGGGCTTTTACTACGGGAAGAGTATACATTAAAAGTGATGGTACGCCTTGGCGACCTATTGTTCATATTGCAGATATTTCTCGTGCTTTTATTGCAGCTCTAGAAGCTCCTCGAGAGTTAGTCCATAACAAGGCTTTTAATGTAGGACGAAATGAAGATAATTATCGGATTCGGGAATTAGCTGATATTGTCAAAGAAACAGTTCCCAATTGTGAGATTGAATATGCTAAAGATGCAGGTCCGGATAAGCGTTGTTATCGGGTAGATTGTAGTTACATAATGGAAACATTACCGGAATTTCAACCCCAATGGGATGCTCGTAAAGGGGCAAAAGAACTGTATGAAGCGTATAAAAAAGTTGGATTAACTTTGGAAGAGTTTGAAGGTCCGAAATATCAGCGTATTGCTCATATTAAAAAATTACTCCAAGAAGAAAAATTGAATACTAATCTACGCTGGCAAGTTTAAAACAGTTAACAGTTAACAGTAGTAGTCAGTTAATATTGAAATGAGGAGTAGTTAAATAATTAATAATGAACAATTAATAATTACCTCTTCTTTTTAAGAAAAAGATTGGTTAAAAAGAATTTTTTTGTTCTCAAGGGGAGATTGGATCTGGCTCACTTCGGAGCAGCTCTGTAAAAGCGAGAGACTTCGCCATCCCATTCTACGGACGGCTCGACCGCTTTTTTCTCCTATTAGGAGAGGCTTTTAACCTTAAATTTTCGGTAATCTCTGAAAACTAGGGTAGCTATTAATCCAATAATTCAACTATTCCTCAAAAAAAACTTGATAACCTAGTAATTCCAGTTGAATTTATGATTTTCCAATTACGAGGAAATCATATTAAGTTATTTGCCCAAACCTGATTACTAAATACTTGAAAAAAATAAATAGGATAAATACGTATAATGTCTAACGCAATGCCTTCTTGTCGTGCTTGTGCATCTGATAATTTAGAGTTAATTATTTCCTTTGGCTATACTCCTCTTGCTGATGGATTACTCACGAAAGACCAATTAGATAAACCAGAATATACTGCTCGATTAGATTTAGCTTTTTGTCCTGATTGTGGATTAGTTCAAATTACTGTAAGCGTTCCTCCAGAAATTCTTTTTTGTCAGGATTATCCCTATTTTTCTTCTGTTTCTCCTTCTTTAATGAAGCACTTTCGGGATAGTGCTAAAGCTATTATTGCTCAGAGAGGTTTGAGGGAAAATAGTCTAGTAATTGAGGCAGCAAGTAATGATGGTTATATGCTAAAGAACTTTGTAGAAGATGGAATTCCAGTGTTGGGAATTGACCCAGCTTCGGCACAAGTTGAAGCTGCAAATTCAGCCGGAGTTAATAGCATTTGTAACTTTTTTACTAAAGAATTAGCTAAGAAACTAAAAGAGGAAGAAGGAAAACAAGCTGATGTATTTTTAGCTAATAATGTTTTAGCTCATGTTCCAGATTTGAATGGATTTGTTGCCGGAATTGGTATTCTTTTAAAAGATACTGGGGTAGCAGTTATTGAAGCACCTTATGTGGTTGATTTGGTAGATAATTGTGAGTTTGATACGATTTATCATCAACATTTGTGCTACTTTTCAGTAACAGCTTTAGATAAGTTATTCAGAGGGCATAATTTATATCTCAATGATGTGCAACAAACTTCTATTCATGGAGGTTCATTACGATTATTTGTTGAATCAAAAGAAGATGTTAAAGAATCAGTTAAAACTCTATTAAAACAAGAAAAAGAAAGAGGAGTTGATAAGTTTGAATATTATCGAGAATTTGGCGATCGCATTGAAAAAATCAAAAATAATCTCATGGATATTTTATGGGATTTAAAGAAACAAGGCAAAAAAGTTATAGGTTATGGTGCAGCAGCTAAGGCAACTACATTGCTGAGTTATTATGGTATTAATAAAACTCTTTTAGACTACATTGCAGATTTAAACAAATTCAAACATGGTCGTTATATGGGTGTTAATCATTTACCCATTTTTTCCCCTACTAAAATTCTAGAAGACCAACCAGATTACGTTTTAATTTTAGCTTGGAATTTTGCCGAAGAAATCATCAAACAACAACAAAAATATCAACAAAAGGGAGGTAAATTTATTATTCCAATTCCTGAACCTAAAATTGTCTGATTTGAATTTTATGGTAGTCATAAAATAGTAAAGAGATTAGATTTTTTCCTGGTGGGGAACTATGTCAATCATTACTTCTTTCTCACTACCAATTTTAGTGGCTATGTTTTAGATAAACAAAAATCAAATGAAAATCGCCTTTGTTAGTCAACCCTTAGATGTAGTTATTCCACCTTCACAAAATTCTATAGGAATTTGGACATATCAAGTTGCTCGCCGTTTAGCTAATTCTCATAATGTTATTGTTTATGTGAAAAAAACTCGGTCGAAACAAAAAATAGAAAATGATGAAAACATTAACTATAAATTAATATGGGCACTTCCTAATAGTATCTTACTCAAATTATCTGATAAATTAGCTAGATTTAGCAACCCTAAAAAACCATTATATACTGCTAAATTTTATAATTTAGAATATATATTGCAAGTTGCACTAGACTTAAAAAAACAGCAATGTGATATCATTCATGTACAAAATTGTCCTCAATTTGTACCTATAATTCGAGCATTTAATCCTGATGGTAAAATATTCTTGCATATGCATTGTGAGTGGTTGACACAACTGGATTACGAAATGATTGAAAATCGTCTACAAAAGGTAGATTTAGTCATAGGTTGCAGTGAATATATTACTGACAAAGTTCGTCGTCGGTTTCCACATTTTGCAAGTAAGTGTCAGGCAGTTTTTAATGGAGTTAATCTGGAAAAATTCACCAATGAACTCAATCAAAAAAGACAAAAAGATAATGAGATTAAAAAATTACTATGTGTAGGTCGAGTTTCCCAAGAAAAAGGTATACATATTCTATTAGAAGCATTTAAGAAAGTTGTTGAAGAATATCCTCAAGTTCATCTTAATATTGTTGGACCATTTGAAGAATTACCCAAATCATTTATTGTTTCATTAAGTGATGATAACCAAAAAGTTGCTCAGTTAGCTTCATTTTATCAGACAGATAAAGTTACTGGTAAACCAATCAGTTACTTAGAGCAATTAAAAAATAAAATTACTCCAGAAATAGCTGAAAAAGTAAAATTTTGTGGTCCTGCTGCTCATGCAAAAATACCTAAATATTATCAAGAAGCAGATATTTTTATTACCTCTTCATTTAGTGAAGCATTTGGTATTCCTAATGTAGAAGCAATGGCAAGTAAACTCCCAGTTATTGGAACTTTAGTGGGAGGAATTCCCGAAATTATCGTTAATGAAAAAACAGGATTGCTAATTGAATCTGGTGATTCTTTAGCTTTAGCTGCAGCGATTTTACGTCTTATTAAAGATGATAATTCAAGAGAAGAAATGGGTGAAAATGGCTATGAAAGAGCTATTAAACTTTTTTCTTGGAAAAGTATTACTGAAACATTAGTTAAACAGTATAAAGATATCTTAGAAGGATAATGACTCAATCGCTGATTAAAAATAAAGTTAGTCAATTTTATAAAGGCATCCTCAAACATAACTGTAGGGAATATAGTGAGACAGATTTAAAAAAATCTGCCCTAATTTTTTCCCCGCACTTTGATGATGAAACATTAGGTTGTGGTGGTCTTATCATCAAGAAAAAACAGGTTGAGGCTGATGTTAAACTTGTTTTTATGACGGATGGTAGTAAGTCTCATAATCATTTAATGTCGGGACAAAAACTACAAGAAATTAGAAGACAAGAAAGTTTTACTGTAGCAGAATTACTGGGGCTAATTCAAGATGATATCACATTACTTGATTTTCCCGAAACACAACTAAACGAGAACTATGATTCTGCAGTTCAAGAAGTTACTAAAATAATTAATAAATATCAACCAGAAGAAATTTTTATTCCTCATTTTAGAGAACCTTTATTATGGTCAGCAGACCATTTGACAACGACTAAAATTGTTAAAGCAGCCTTAAAACTTTATCAAAAAGATGCAATTGTCTATGAATATCCTGTTTGGTTTTGGTTTCATTGGCCTTGGGTTAGTTTACCTATTAAAACTAAACAAAATAGGAAAACAATATTGAAAAACACATTAATTTATGGGTTTGGGTTGAGAGTCTTAGGCAATTGCAACTGCTCTTTGTATATTGGAGATATTCTGACAAAAAAAAGAGCAGCTTTAGAACAATATAAATCTCAAATGACTCGTTTAATTAATAATCCAAAATGGGCAACTTTACAAGATATTTCCAATGGAGAATTTTTAGAATGCTTCTTTCAAGAAAACGAAATATTTCGACAATACAGTAAATTAAAATAAAAAAATGATTCAAACAACTCAATCTTTTACTGACTCCTATGATGAAAATTTAACTCAAGGTCAAGTTATTGGGGAAAAAACTTCAGTGGAATTATTCGTAAATGTAGGCTTTTTGACAATTTTTGTAGCCAAATTGGTCAGAGAAACAGGAAAAGTTTATGCTTTTAAACCAGCACCAGAAAATGCTGAATTACTCCGAAATAACATTGAATTAAATAAGTTTAATGATGTTACTGTCATAGAAAAAGCTGTGACTGAAAGCTGGCAAAAAGGGGGGCTTGTATTGAGCGATTATTGTGGTGGGAATGTTCTGGCAAATTTTTCTGCAGGTGTAGAATCTACTCCGAAGAAACAGAATTCTATCTCTGTTGATATAATTTGTATTGATGATTTAGTTGAAAATCAAACTATAAATCCTCCTATATATGTATATGGTCAAATATTGATGTGGAAGGAGGAGAAATTAATGTACTTGAAGGAATGATGAAAAAAATTAATAACCATAAACCAATTCTTATGTATGAAATAGATGATAGAAAAAAACGAATTTTTCAGGAAAAAATGAACAAAATTGATTCTTTTGTGAGTGATATCAAATCCGGGGGAATTGGACATAAAAAAATTCTCCAATTGTCATAACTACGCTCATCTTTGTAATTCTCTGTCCTCCTGACTCCTGAATTCTGCCTCCTGACTCAATTACGACTTAACCAATCTATAACTGTTTAACCGGATTTGATATGATTGGGAATATACATTGACAACACTAGAAGTTAAAATTGTTTAGGAAACTCAATATTTCTCTATTTATTACCTTGGGAAAACCCTTGTCATTTCTAATATTGTATAACTCTTGGGATATGATTATAAAAAATGAAAGTTAAGCCTAACCATAATTCTCAATTTTCTCGTCGTGACTTTATACGAACGGCCACTTTAAGTACCGTCAGCGTGGTTATCTATGGCTGTATTACAGAAAATCAACCTTTAATTGAAATTTTTAACTCCCCTAAACGCTTCACTCGCCGTCATGGTGACCTAACTGCAAATATTTGTGGTTCTCTTTCTTCTCAGGTAAAAAATGCTCGCTATTCTTTGAATGAAGGTTCATGGGTTGCCATTGCTCAAGGAAGACCTAGAACCCCTGCACCTATTTTTACCATTGAGTTGAAAGCTGAAGACCTTTTAGAAGGTATCAACCAACTAAAAATTGAAGCTATTTCCACTCAGGAAGTTTCTGAAATACAAACTTTAGAGTTTGAGTATAACTCGTCCGAGATTTCGTTACCTATCATTTGTGACTGGTCAAAGGAGGAAGATATATTAGATGTACAAGATGGTTTATGGGAAAGATACCAGCTAGATAATCAATGGCGCGTGCGACCAAAACCAGGCTTTGAAGAATACGATCGAATTCTGAATGTTACAGGTGCTTTTCCTGGAGGAAGGCGTATAGAAACAGATGTGATATTCCGTCGTAATATTTGGTGGATGGAAGGTGGTTTCAGAGATTATGGATTTGGTGTATTGTCAATGTGGGGAGGACATCCAGATGAACCTCTCTTTAGACCAAGACGAGGGTGGAGATTTGGTCTTAGTTTGTATTGGAAACCTATAGATAGTCTTCGTTTAGAATTTTCTGAAAAATATGGTGATGCCAAACCTATTAATAAATATTCTCCAAAGCAGGATTTTGAGCCTAAGGGTAATATGCGCTACTTTATTGTGGTTGAGAGCGTACCAGTACAAGATAAATTAGGTAATCACCTTTACTATCAGCAACGAACGAAATGGTGGCAGGAAGGAGAAAGCGAACCAGATACTTGGATGGAAGTTGATAGTTTAAAAGAAGGAAAATCAATGATTCCAGAGGGAGAATATGCAGTAGCACTGTTGGCTCATCGTACTCAAGTCGATTTCGGTGTTGTCAAGATTACACCACTTGAACCTTTAGTTGTGAATTAGCTATCCTTGATTTATTTTTGTAACACTCTCAACTTTTAAAAATGATTAATTCTCAAAATACTATCAATCATACTTGCCCAAACTGCGGACATACTGAATTATCGGTTTTTTACGAAGTAGAAAGCGTTCCAGTTCATAGCTGTTTAATGTCCTCAACTAAGGAAAAAGCACTAGGGTTTTCCCGTGGAGATGTCAAGTTAGGATTTTGCGATCGCTGTGGGTTTATTACTAACCTGGAGTTTGATTCTAAATGGTCTGCTTATGCTCCAAATTATGAGGATCAACAAAGCTTTTCACCTACTTTTAATAAGTTTGCAAAGGAACTCGCTAGTAAACTAATTGAGAAATACGATCTTTACAATAAAGATATTGTGGAAATTGGTTGTAGTAAGGGTGACTTTCTCTTACTGCTTTGCGAGTTAGGGGATAACCGAGGAGTTGGTATCGATCCTTCTGTTGTTCCAGGACGAGTTGAGAGTAGTGCTGGCGATCGGGTTAAGTTTATTCAAGACTACTACTCTGAAAAATATGCTGAGTATGTAGGAGATTTTATTTGTTGCCGACATACACTGGAACATATCCAACCTACAAAGGAATTTATTCAGACTGTTCGGAACTCAATTGGCGATCGCTTGAATGTATCTGTTGTCTTTGAGATTCCTGATACTGTGCGAGTTCTTGAAGATATTGCTTTTGAGGATATTTATTACGAGCATTGTTCCTATTTTACACCAGGTTCTCTGGGACGCTTATTTAGGCAGTGCGGGTTTGAAGTTACGGATCTATATCGTGCTTATGGAGATCAGTATCTTTTAATTGAAGCTCAACCAGTTAATACTACTTCTGATGTTGTTCATCCTTTAGAAGAAAGTGTTACAGATGTTGGGCGATATGTTCAGCATTTCAGCAATAAAATTAATGAAAAATTAGACTTTTGGAAAACTCATTTAGATAAGGCAAAGAAGGAAAATAAAAAAGTAGTAGTATGGGGTTCTGGTTCTAAATGTGTTGCTTTTTTGACGACTCTGGATACCATCGATAAAATTGATTATGTTGTTGATATTAATCCTCATCGCCATGGTAAGTTTATTCCTGGTGTTGGGAAAGAAATTAAGTCTCCAGAATTTTTAAAAGAATATCAACCTGATGAGGTAATTATAATGAATGAAATTTATCAAAATGAGATTCAAAAAATGCTTGATGATATGGGAGTAGGTTCTAAGATTAGATTACTTTAAATAAGTAAAGTAAGTTGGGATTAACATTAGATATTGCCTCAATTCATTCTAACTTAATAAATCCTCAGAAATAGTCTAGCTATTTGTATTTATCAATTTGGTATAACCCTTTGTTGGGTTGCGCTTTCGCTTAACCAAACCTACTAGGCTATTTTATCTTATAGCAGTCCAAGTAAAGGTTAGGACATTTCTAAATCCTGAAACCCTTTGACAGTTTACTATTCCCTATTCCCTAGCGCGTAGCGCTATAAATGTTTGAATAGAAAATTTGGGATTAGATTGCTTCACTACCGTTCGCAATGACAATTATAACGTACTATTTTAGCTGAAATAGTCTACTACAATAGAAAAAAACCATATTTTTGAAATTTAGTATTATATCAAATCCGCCTAATTGCACATAGATCCAATAACCTTAAGAGCGGGATTTTAAGATATTGATTGTGAGGTTATTTAACCGGATTTGATATTACTAGATTAGGAAAAATGCTAGGAATATGAAATGATTAATTATGAATAAAACTAAATTTTTAAGATTTTATCTCATATCATTAACTACGTTGAGTTGCCTTGTAATTATTATTTTAACTCTATTTCCATACGATTTTTTTATCCAAGAAACCTTAAGTCAATTTAGTTATGATTTTTTGTTTAAACGTACTGAAAGACCTGATAATCTAAAAGATTTAATTTTAAATATTCTGTTGTTTATTCCTTTCGGTTTTGGATGTACTGCTTTCTTGACTCAAGTATTAAATATCAAGATAGTCACGGTCACAAAATTAGTAATTGCTGTTAGTTTTATCTTATCTTTTACAATTGAAATATTGCAGCTATTCATACCAACTCGGAATCCTACTTATGTGGATTTATTAATGAATACATTGGGAGGAGTGACAGGATTTTTGCTCTTTTATTTTTTCAGAAAATATATTAGTAAGATCTTTTTGCAGGTTACCACTATCAGTGAAAAAATACTTTCTATTCCGGTGTTAAGTTTCTTGATAATTATTTATATAGTTCTTGCTTCAGCTTTTAATCTCAAATTTTTAGAAGCAATTAAAACATGGAATTTAAGTAATTGGGATTTAGATTATCGTCTAGTATTAGGAAATGAAATTACAGAAGACCGACCTTGGAATGGCAATATTTCTCAGATATGTATTGCTAATCGAAAAATATCAGAACTAGAAATCAATCAGATCTTAAAAGATGAAAACTGTGATGGGATTGAAAATAATCTAATTACTGCTTATCAATTCACCCCCACAAATAAAAATTATTTTGCCGACCGACAAGGAAATTCTCCGAATTTATTAGGAAAAAAACAACAATTAAATTATCCAAATCAAGATTCTGTTCAACTGGGAGAATCAAACTGGTTACATACAGAAAAACCAGTTACTCTACTTAACCAGAAAATACGCGATAGTTCTCAATTTACATTATTTATTAAATATGCAACTTTAAGTCTTAATCAAACTGGACCATCCAGGATTATTTCTATTTCTAAAAATCCTTATAATCGCAACTTAACTTTAGGACAGTGGAATAATAATCTAAGTATTAGAATTAGAAATTTAATTACTAAAAAAAATGGAACTAGACCAGAATTTAGTGTAGCTAAATTTTTCACTGATACCGAATACCATAACTTAATAATCACATACTCCATAAATAATTTTTCAGTATATCTAGATGAACTTAGCAATAAACAAAGAATCAATTTTTCTCCTCAAACAACACTATTTTGGAATTTATCTCCTCCTTTTTCTTCCATAATTCATGTTGATAACAATAATACAAGGTTATATTACTTGATTTATTATATAACATTAGTATCTCCCGTCGCTATTCTTATTTATTTAATTATAGAACAACTTATACCGTTTCACGGAATTCAAAAGTCAAAAGTCAAAAGTCAAAAGTAAGATTTTATCAGCTCAAAACTTTGAATATACAGTAATTTAAGGAAATTATTTCACATTTAAAGTTGCCAACTATTTGTGACATCTTTAAAGTTAATTGGTATTAAAAACTATTCTAAGGAACAAAAATGATGTTAAATTCAATTCAAAAAAACTGTCCGATTTGTGGTTCTTCAGAGGTAGAATATTTCTTTTCAATGCTAAATATGCCAGTGTATTGTAATTTACTCTGGTCAGAAAAACAACCAGCAATTGATTGCCCGAAAGGAGATATTAAACTTAGTTTTTGTCCTAGCTGCGGTTTTATAGAAAATCAAGCATTTGACGAAACAAAACTATCTTATTCTCAGGATTATGAAAACTCTTTACACTATTCATCCCGATTCCAACGTTATGCAGATTCTTTAGCACAAAAATTAGTTCAAAATCACAATCTCAAACACAAAAACATTATTGAAATTGGTTGCGGCAAAGGTGATTTTTTAGTCTCTTTATGTCAACTAGGAGATAATCAAGGTATTGGTTTCGACCCGACTTATGTTCCGCGTACAGAACATAATAACATCAGTAATAAAATTACATTTATTCAGGACTTTTACTCAGAAAAATATCAAGAATATGGTGCTGATTTTATTTGTTGTCGTCATACTTTAGAACATATTCCTAATCCTAATGATTTACTTAATTCTCTGAGAAAAGCAATTGGCGATCGCTATGATACAAAAGTTTTTTTTGAGGTTCCTAATTCCAACTATATCTTAAAAAATATTGCAGTTTGGGATATTATCTATGAACACTGTTGTTATTTTATTGATAATTCTCTAATTCAAGCTTTTATGAACAATAATTTTCTAGTTACTGATGTTTATGAAACTTTTGAGGAGCAATTTTTATGTTTGGAAGCTGTTCCTGCTAAAACAACAACAACAGAAGAAAGTAAAATAATTTCTGATGTGAAAAATCTTGCTGATGAAGTTATTAAATTTAATCAGCTTTTTAATGACTTAATTAACCAATGGCAACAAAAATTTGATGAATTTACTAACAAAAATAAAAAAATTGTAGTTTGGGGTGCAGGTTCTAAGGGTGTAACTTTTTTAAATTTATTAAAAGAATATAATGATATTGAGTATGTTGTAGATCTCAATCCTCGCAAACAAGGAATGTATATTGCTGGAGCTGGTCAAAAAATTGTTTCTCCAGAATTTTTGAAAGATTATCAACCAGAAATTATTATTATTATGAATCCTATATACGAACAAGAAATTAAACAGCTTACTGATAATTTAGGTTTAAAACCTGAATTTATTTTAGTTTAGATTGAAAGTGGATTTTGCAAGAATTGATTCCTCAAAATACGCTGCTAATATCACATCCGGTTGAACAATTATTGTATAGTAGGGTAGCGGGGGAATAGGTAAAGTGGGGGGGGTAGGGATATTCGTTATTTGGTGGTGGTGCATAGTAATGGTAAAGGAAGCACCAGGAGTGTGGGGAGATGGGGAGATGGGGAGTGTCGGAGATGGGGAGTGTCGGAGAAATTAAAAAATATATATCCTCACCATTACCATGCAGGACTACCCGTTATTTAAACCCCATCAAAAGTATATATTTTAGTGGAGAAGAGCGAGTGCGATAACTGTATAACCGGATTTCATATAAAACAATCGTAGTAGGATAAAGCAAAGAGATGTATTTCAATTTCTCCACCACCACCTTACTATTTCACTCATTGGATAATATCAACTAAATATTCCCAAGCTACCAACCCACAATTCACAATACGGTAGTGGTGTACAAGTAGTAATATTCTTAAAAAATTTAAGTGGGCAAGCAAATACTATTTCTTCCCCCCTTTCAAAGGGGGGTTAGGGGGGATGGAGAGCGGCAGTCTTCAACCAACGTTGAGATAAAACAGCTCTAAAATTTTTATTAGCTAGTTAACAAATTGAGAGATTCCCAGTTCAGTACATCTTGTAAAATGGCTTGATAACCTCTAACATTAGGATGTATTCCGTCCGCACAAAGACGCGATGTACACCAATTTTCGCCCCGACTTAACCATTTTTCAAACACATCCAAATAAGGTATTTGTCGCTTTAAACAAGCTAAGCGAGTCGCCTCTTTATACATGTATTGGTCATCGTGACTATAATATAAACAATCTTGGAAAGGCATTTTAGCTTGGTCAACAGGAACCATTCCTACAAATACCACAGGACAAAGTTGTTTTGATTTATCCAATAAGTTATCTAAAATTGTCTTAAATTGGAAAAAGTCCGTATAATAACGTCCATCTGGTCTTTGGACTCTAGCAGAATCATTTACTCCTACAGAAAGAATAATAATATCTGGTTGACGATTTCTTAATTCTCCCCGATGGTGAAACTCATGCTCTAGGCGTTCTTCTACCTGTAAAACACGGTTTCCCCGGACTCCCAGATTATATAGTACATGGCCAGAATTATCTGGTAACATCCAATGTCGTCGCAGTCTTTCTACCCATCCACCACCTTCACGATCGCCAAAACCATAAACTAAACTATCCCCTAAAGCAACTATTTTTAGGGGATGATGACGGGTCTGAGAAAATTCCCTTGAAGTCGGAGCAGCACCGATTAACATAAGTAATAAAAATCAATGAAATAAATAAATTTTATTAAAATCTATTAAAATTTTGTTACATCTTAACTCAAAATATTAGGATTGACTAGACCATAGTGGGAAATATTCAATTAACATTGTTAAGCTAGAGATAGAATTATTTAAGTCGCCGAGGGTCACCCGGAGACGTTAAACGGACATGGAGGAAACGTGATTACTGGCAAGCCAGCATTTTCCAATGAGGTGTCAACCCACCCTGAATCTTTTCAGTAGGGGCGATTCGCTAATCGCCCCTACAGTCTGTTTGATTGATGGATGGGAATCCCGCGTTGTCTCACAGAGCAGCGTCGGGAGGATGTCAACAAAGACTAACAAAATTTATGCACATACAAAGGCAATCTAGTGTTGATTCGGCAGAACTAAGTCGTCGGTCTGAGGAGTTGATTAAAGCTTCTTCTAATCGTTATCGGGCTGTAGTCCAAGTAGCTAATCGTGCCAAGCGTCGTCGTTATGAAGATTTTGATAATTTTGATGAGCATCAAATGAAACCAGTCATCCGGGCTGTATTTGAAATGTCCGATGAGTTGATGCAGCCAGAAATAATTAGTGACGTCAGCAGTAGTATGGATAGGTCAATATAGTTTATTGACTAGCATGAACTTGAGTCATGTGAATTCTTTTTCGCTCCGCGACATGAAATGGGTCAGCATTGTGAAGCAAAGATTGTAAAAACAGGGGTAAAAACAGAAGCTGAAATCTTACCTAAATATCCTCAAACCTACTTTTTTTCAAATTTTTTACTTGTAAATGGCAAAGCTTATGTTATACTTAAAATAAGTAGGTGGAGTTCCCGCCGATTTTAAGCCTGTGGAGAGAATAAAATTACAGACTGCGGTCGGTGGTTCTCAATG
>NZ_JAAHGT010000849.1 GCF_010672385.1 Okeania sp. SIO2F4 | reverse complement strand
GCCAAGGGTTTTCTCTACGGATACTAAACACAATTTTTCATTGTTGCATCAACTTAAAATTAAGTCAATTGATTTTTGTTAACTTTTGTTAAAATGAACTGGATAAAGTAAATTTCTAGATCTGGAGGAGGCCAAACTTATTTTTTCAATACCAGGGGTGCTTCATAGGTAGGTAGATAAAGTATGGGATTTTTTATAGTGTTGAGAGTACGGATAAAAACAATACTAAAGATTCAGCCCTTCTGTAGGTTAGGAAACGGTTGAAAAAAATTTATACTCGTCACTTAATCATTGCTATTGACCGTAAAACATATACCGAATACTGGATATTTAATCCCTATTTGAAGATTTATCAGAATGTTAGCAGAAGACCCGCACCATAATTTTAATTTTTTGAACAGCTTCGGTTGTTTGATTGATGGATGGGAATCCCGCATCATAATCTCTGATTTGATGTTGGGAGGATGTCAAAGATACCTTCTTAGGAGAGCATAGATTTTTTCTTCAAAAAAAATAAATAGTTTTCTAGTAGCAAAAATTATCTCCTATCTTCTCCTATCTATCTCCTACCCCGAAAATATGATCGGCTTAATTTGTACCTTTACCGCCCAAATATATAGAGCTACTTGCTCAGATTTTCATCATAATTTCTCCCAGACTAAAATATTAAGGATAAATCAGATTTCTATGGCTTTACACGCAGAATTACATCGACATTTAGGAGGATCCGTAGTTCCTAGAGTTTTATGGAGATATTTTCAACGTCAAAATCAGGAACTAGCAGCTCGTTTTCCCGAATATCCAGAATTTGAAGAATTTTATACCAAACCACGAAATACTTTAGATGAATATTTAGAACTACATACTTTAGTAGAACAGGTTCAAACTATCGAGACATTACCATACTTTATTTATCGCTTAATTCGTGGTGCTTATACATTTGAAAATTTAGCTTATTTAGAGTTACGTTATACACCTTACTTGAGAACTCCAGAGAATTTATCTCAGTCTCAACGTATAGATTTAATGTCAGAAATAGTTACAACTGTAGGTAAAGCAACTCAACAGAATGAGTATCCTATTGTTACCAGTCAAATTTTATGTACCCACACTCGTTTGCCTAATGAAGTAAATCAAGCAATTGTTGATTTGGCAGTGCAAATGCCTGAATATGTGTGTGCTATAGATGTAGCAGGAGGAGATAATAATTATAAAGAACGGATAGATGAATTTATTAAACTCTATAAATATGCTCGCGAACAAGGAGTAAAAACAACCGGACATCTTTATGAAACTCCTAATGGTTGTCATCCAGAATTACTACCTTATTTAATGCGAATTGGTCATGGAATTCAAATCCCTTTAAAGTATCCAGAGTTATTAAAAGAAGTGGCGAACCGGGGGCAATGTTTAGAAGTTTGTCCGACGACTTATTTCAAAACAGGTACTATGGATAATATGAGTCAGTTGAAGACTGTATTTGATAAATGTTTTGATGCTGGGGTGGATATTGCTATTTGTACTGATAATGCTGGTTTACATAATGTACGTTTGCCTTTTGAATATGAGAATTTATTGACTTTTGATGTGATTGATTTTCGACAATTACAAGCTTGTCAAAATGCTGCTTTTCGTCATGCTTTTGCTTGGCCTCATGGTAAACGACCAGAGGAAATGTTAACAGGATTATTACAACCAGAACCTTTTTTGAAATTCAAAAGTCAAAGTTCAAAAGTCAAAACTCAAAAGTAGATATTAAAGCAATAGTCGATTCATTTTATGAAGCACCCAAGCGTGGAGATGAGTAGTGAAATTTTTCCATTTCTCTTCTGTTGCGTAGGTCGCAATAGTCGATTCATTTTATGAAGCACCCAAGCGTGGAGATGAGTAGTGAAATTTTTCCATTTCTCTTCTGTTGCGTAGGTCGCAATAGTCGATTCATTTTATGAAGCACCAGGCGTGGAGATGAGTAGTGGAATTTTTCCATTTCTCTTCTATTGCGTAGGTCGCAATAGTCAATTCATTTTATGAAGCACCCGGCGGGTGGAGATGATTAGTGAAATTTTTCCATTTCTCTTCTGTTGCGTAGGTCGCAATAGTCGATTCATTTTATGAAGCACCAGGCGGGTGGAGATGAGTAGTGAAATTTTTCCATTTCTCTTCTATTGCGTAGGTCGCAATAGTCGATTCATTTTATGAAGCACCAGGCGGGTGGAGATGAGTAGTGAAATTTTTCCATTTCTCTTCTATTGCGTAGGTCGCAATAGTCAATTCATTTTATGAAGCACTCCGGCGTGGAGATGAGTAGTGGAATTTTTCCATTTCTCTTCTATTGCGTAGGTCGCAATAGTCAATTCATTTTATGAAGCACCAGGCGGGTGGAGATGAGTAGTGAAATTTTTCCATTTCTCTTTTATTGCGTATAGAGCATCGGTTCATTTTGTGAAGCACTCCGGCGTGGAGATGAGTAGTGGAATTTTTCCATTTCTCTTTTATTGCGTATAGAGCATCGGTTCATTTTGTGAAGCACTCCGGCGTGGAGATGAGTAGTGGAATTTTTCCATTTCTCTTTTATTGCGTATAGAGCATCGGTTCATTTTGTGAAGCACTCCGGCGTGGAGATGATTAGTGAAATTTTTCCATTTCTCTTTTGTTGCGTATAGAGCAATAGTCAATTCATTTTATTAAGCTCCCAAAAAACTATAAACCGTAGGTTGGGTTAAGCGATCGCGGAGCGGAACGGATGTTCTATCGCGCAACCCAACAGAAAACTTCTCAACTTCCTGTACCATTATGGCTGTACCACCACTGTTGATTTTTGTTGGGTTTCCTCCGTCAACCCAACCTACACAATACTATTTGCGGTGCCAGGTATCAAAATTCTGAAATAACGATAAATCGTAAATTTCACTTCCAAAAATTTTTCTTTGTTGACGGCTGAAACGCTTTTATGTTAAGGTCTACAAATCTCTGCGCGAGAGAAGAGGAGAGAGAAAACGACTATATGACCATTCTATAATCATCCAACCACTCCATCCCAGTTCCCTAGCACCCCCATCGCTTTCCCCCATAGTTCCCCCCGAAATCGCAGGAAGATGCCCCTCGTAACGCAAATACTTTTCAAAAAACACTTCTTCGTAATTTAACCATCTTTTTTCCCTTTTTTCATCAAACCATCCTACTTTTTTACCAAACTTTATCCACACTTCTTGATTGCACTCTTTTGTACCACCGACACTTTGATAAATTTTCTTTTGCACAGAAAAGCCAAACTTACCATCGCTATATTTCACCCAAAGCTGGTCTATTATGCGGAGGTCTTTGCAAGAAAATTTCTCTATGTGTTGATTCATCAGATTGTCTTTCCGTCCGGCAACTTGTAACATAATTAGATTAGTCACCATATCTGCTTCTTTCCACTTTTTATCAGCTAGGAACTCACGCAGTTTGAAATATTTAGAATCTAAACTTTGTTGTGGTGAAACTTCCAGGAGTTTTTTAATCGAAACATTTTCAAAAATATGCTTTTTCCCAGATTTATGCTCATTATTCAATGTCATTTCAGAGCAAAGTAATTGTTGAATTTTTGGGTAATTATTCAGCCAATAATTTGCATTTCCTGTTTCCTGATTATTTGTAGATTCAGAATTAAGTATGGTGGAATTATTTGATTGAATAGATTTATCAACAGCATCTTTTTCTAACTGAGCAAGTAGTCGATGATTATTTTTTAGTTCCAAAAGAAGACGGGGATATCTGAGAGTAATAGCAGTAAACTTAGCTATTTGTTCTGTAGTTATTGTTTCTTTTTCAGCAAAGGTAACTCCAATAGAATAATAGGCAATATAAATCCTAAGTCTCAGTAAATTAATATATTGTTTTAAACGACGGGGATTATAATCAAAAAAAGGAGCAACCATCCGAGTAACTAATTTCAGGCTTTCTCGGTCTAAATATTTTTCAATAATTGGGAAAATAGGTAAATCTAGAGATGGAGTATCAGCTTCTTGAGGTTCTGAGTTTTTTTCTGAAACAGAATAATTTTCTGCCTCTATTTTTTCCGCTTCTTTTTCTTTTGATAAATGACGTTGCTGAATCAAAGTATGAAAGTAAAAGCTGAATAACCTGAAATATTTTTCATTCAATAGTTTAGCGATCGCTAACAAATAAAAATAATACCATTGCTGAATCAAAGTATGAAAGTAAAAGCTGAATAACCTGAAATATTTTTCATTCAATAGTTTAGCGATCGCC
>NZ_JAAHGT010000848.1 GCF_010672385.1 Okeania sp. SIO2F4 | reverse complement strand
GACTCTTGACAGAAAAATTTGGGTGTTATACCTCCTTTTTTAAGGGTATAAAAAAAAGAATATTCTGTATTTGAAGTCCGTATTATACCTATTATACGAGGTACTGATAACTGATAACTGATAACTGATAACTGAAATTACTTTTGACTTGATTAAGTATGCGTCAATCAGTGGCATTATTAATATTAATGTTAATGATAGTTGTTAGTGTTGCTAAAAAAGCTATCACAAACATCAAAACTTCTCAAATATCTGAAGAAACTATTCAGGTATCTCCAGAAATCACTCAAATATTTGAAGAAACTGCTCGGGTATCTCCAGAAATCACTCAAATATCTGAAGAAACTGCTCAAATATTTGAAGAAACTACTCAGGTATCTCCAGAAATCACTCAAATATCTGAAGAAACTGCTCGGGTATCTCCAGAAATCACTCAAATATCTGAAGAAACTGCTCGGGTATCTCCAGAAATCACTCAAATATCTGGAAATACTATTCAGATATCCCCCAAAATCACTCAAATATTTGAAGAAAGTGCTAGTTTGTGTCGTCTAGTTAATGACAAACAAGGTTTAATTGTTCAAAAAAGACCTACTCCTAATTCTCCTACAGTTGGCAGCGTAGATCCTAATCAACAGGTGACATTAATTGAAGGTTATCGAAATATTAGAGGACCTGCTGGTCGCACCTGGGTAGAAATCACTTCTCCTATTTCAGGATTTGTCTCCAGAGGTTTTCCTGGCAATGAGAATAATTTAATAGAATGTTCTGAAGTTGCAGAAGAGAGTTCAGGAGAAGTTTCTAGTCAAGAAGAAACTCCAGCAGAATCTTCTAGTCAAAATGCTCCTATTGATAATTTGCCGACACAAACATCTCCAACTTCTGAGTCTGCATCAGAAATAGATGAAAGTTTATGTCGTGAAATTGATAGTAGAAAAGCACCACGAGGTTTAGCAGTGCGTGCGGATGCTACCAGACGTTCTGAGTATAGAGGAAAAGTACCTGTTAATGGTCAGCTTACTTTAGTAGAAAATTATCGGTTAATTCCTGATAAAAATGGTGAAAAACGTAAGTGGGTGAAAATTAGTTCTCCTTTACGGGGGTTTGTTTCTGCTGGTAATTTAGTTGAATGTGAGTAATATCATGTCCGGTTAAACAGTTATAAATAACGACGGAGGAGTCAGGACTCAGGACTCAGGAGGGAAGAAACAAGAAAGAAGAAGGAAGAAGAGGAGAAGAAGGAGAAGAAGGAGAAGAAGGAGAAGAAGGAGAAGAAGGAGAAGAAGGAGAAAGTTTTTTTATCACTAATTATCCAGACATGATATAATTGTCTATGTCAAGTTGGATAAAAGTAGGTTGGGTAGAACGAAGTGAAACCCAACTTATATCAAATTCGGTTTAGTTATAACCGTTATTGGTGAAATGCAATGTGTTGGGTTTCGTTACCTCAACCCAACCTACAAATACTTAAATTTAATTTAATAACTAGGCACAATTACTTCAATTTCAGTCTACCAATTACGGTGACAGAATTATATTACTCCGAAGCCAACGGATTTGATTATGATATCAAATCTCAACCCTTAAAGTCTAATAGTGCAGCCCGAAACTCTATGGGATGCTGAGACTCTTCAGCATCTAAAGAGTATAACTGGTTGTTACAACTCCTATCCAATCGTCCTCTTGAGTTTGTCCCAAAGCATAGTGAACCGTACACCATTCACCACCTACACAAAAATTGAGATTGTAATTCCGCGAATTTAGGAGTTGCGATGCAAAAAAATCTCTCAACTCTAACTCGAACGACCCCTCAGTTTTCAGTTCTTCTAAACCCTCTTTTTGTTCTGTTAATTCTTGTTGTTTTTCTTCAAGTTTTTCCGTCGCACTGTCTCCTTGTTGCTTAAGTTTCTCGATTTCTGCTTCGAGTTCCGCTATTGTTTGATAATACTCCTCTATTTCCGCACCGTAATCATCGTCTACTCTAATAAAATCATTGATTTCGGCAACATCCATAAATCCCGTCTGTTCCAATAACTTTTGCATGAGTTCTTGGCGAGTAGCTGTAACAACAACTTCCCAATCCTTTTCCATACTCAATTCATCTTCTGCCTTAATTTCATGCTCAATTTGACTGGCGATCGCTCTAATTTCTTCTACCAGTTGAGCAGTACTTTCGCTAATTGATTCGAGATCCGGTGACGAACTACATCCGCTACTCTGTTTAAGAGTCAATCCTATCCATTCTCCACCAGTAGATAAACCGACGAACATGGGAATCCCTAAAGTGCCAAACCAACCGCCTTCAACTGGAAATCCTTCTTTTAATTCTGTTGGGAGTTGAATCAAGCGATAACCATAGATTTTTAACTCTGACAAATGAGTTTGCAGCAGGGAGAGTAGGGTTTGGTGATGGGCGATCGCCTCTTCGGTTTGAGTATGGCGCAGGCGATCAAAAAAATACTGAGATTCAAAGGGAATTAAACCCTGATTATCCACCAGAAAGTTTTCCAGAGAGAAAGGACCTTTTTCCTCAACCTCCCAAGAGACAATCTCATAAGGTGCGTCGCCAACCAAGCTATACACCTGACCTTCTATTAGTGCTTTCAATGTAGTAATTAGTTGTTCGTTGTGTGGTTTCATAATCAAATAATTCTTCGTCTAATAGACTTTATAATTATACTGTAATTCGCCACAACTTGATTGTCCCATCACCACTGCTAGAAGCCAGTAATTTCCCATCCGAACTAAAAACAACAGCAGTTACGGTATTCGTATGACCTTCCAATCGCTGTATTTCTTGCCCCGATGCTACATCCCACAATCGCACTTTATTATCCCAACTCCCAGAAGCTAATATTCCATCAGAACTAAACGCAATAGTTTCTACTCTAATATCGCATTCTAATCGCCGTATTTTTTGTCCCGATACCACATCCCACAACCACAATTTATTATCCGAAAACCCAAAAGAAGAAGAAGCCAGCAATTTTCCATCAGGAGAAAAAGCAATGCTATTAATCTCTGAATCTCCTTCTAGTTGCTGTAATTGTTGCCACGAGTTCGTATTCCACAACCAAATATTCCAGCATGAATTTCCACAAGCAAGTAACTTTCCATCAGGAGAAAAAGCAATGCTACCCGTGCGACTTCCCATGTCATGTTCTAACAATACTTCCATTTTTTGCCTTGATTCCATATCCCATAACTCTACTTCGTTACGCCACCGAGATGCCAACGCGAAGACCTTTCCATCCGGACTAAAAGCCAGGCTACCTGCTTCGGAACAACCTCCTTCTAGTTGCTGGATTTCTTGTCCCGACTCTACATCCCACAATAGTACCTTATCGCTCCATAATGCAGCAGAAACAATGAGGCGATCGTCTGGACTGAGAGACACTCTTATTTCCTTACCAGAATGCCCTTCCAATCGTCGTAATTCTTGCCCGGATGCCACATTCCACAACCGCACTATCGGATCGTAAGAACTTCCAGAAACAATGAATTTTCCATCTGAACTGATAGCTATGTTTGTGACTGCATTACTCCCCTCCAGCCGCCGTAATTCTTCTCCCGAGGCCACATCCCACAACCGCACTTTACCATTCTCGCTGCCAGAGATAAGTTTTTGATTGTCTGGAGTAAAAGCAACGCAAGTCACTACACCAGAATCTCCTTCCATTTCCCGTATTTTTTGACCCGATTCTAAATCCCACAACGTTATCCGTTCATTAAAATTATCACCAGCACAAGCAAGAATTTGAGCATCCCAACTAAAAGCAACTCTATGTATGACACCCTTAGTTTCCATTTGCAGTATTTGTTGTTCTGATGTCATGTCCCACACTAGATCGTCAGAGACAAGCAAGTTTCCATCTGGACTAAACGCCAAGTTTTTTATATCGCTAAAAATCCCATTTTCTAGTTGCTGTAATAATTGCCCCGATGTCACCTCCCATAAATTTACTATCCAATCTTTACCCCCAGAAGCAAGACGTTTTCCATCTGGACTAAATGCCAAGCTGTTGACTTGCTCCAAATGTCCTTTTAGTTGCTGTATTTGTTGTCCTGATACCACATTCCACAATCGAATTATATTTTCTTTCTCGGCAACAGAAGCCAGGAGTTTACTATCGGGATCTGGACTCATGGCAATACTTAATACGTTGCCAGAATTGCCTTCTAGTCGCCGTAATAGTTGTCCTGTTGCCAAATCCCACAAATAGATATACTGATTCCAACTCAATGCTAATAGAGTGCC
>NZ_JAAHGT010000847.1 GCF_010672385.1 Okeania sp. SIO2F4 | reverse complement strand
AAGAGCTAACGCACTACACCTCATTCATTCTCAATAAGAGTTTGATTTTAGTTGAAGTATTCTTCAGTTCCCGAACGCAAATTCGTCTCTATATATAGCTTTCAACTAGCTTGTCACCCCGTGAGGGCTGCGGCACAAGCGATTGGATGTCCTCCGTGGGTAAAGCCATGATTTAACGTCACATCTTTAGTCATAAATGGATCGGCAATTTTGCCTGTCACTAAGACTCCTCCTAGGGGAGCATAGCCTGATGTAATGCTTTAGCAACTGTAATTAAGTCTGGAACAATACCCATACCCTGATAGGCAAATAAGTCACCAGTCCGCCCATATCCAGTTACAATCTCATCCAAAATTAGCAAAATATTGTGGGTAAGGCAAAAGTTCTTGAGTTCCCGAATGAGCGGAGGTGGGATGGGAATAATTCCTCCTGCTGCAATGACAGGTCCTATTACAATCGCGGCAACGTTGTCCACATTCTGAGCTAAGATAACCTGTTCGATCTTGTCTAAATACTCTGTCCAATTATCTTGATTAATCTCATAAGACATGGGAATCTCAAAGCTATCGGCAGGAATGGGACCAACATTTTTCCGAATAGAGGGAATGCCCATAATGCTCAAAGCACCCAGTGAGACTCCATTATAGGAGTTGCTCAAATGACCTACTTGAGTTTTCTGAGGATTACCTGTCAAGCAGTGATAAGCACGACTAATTTTGAGTGCTGTCTCAATCGCTTCTGCTCCCCCGGAAGTATAGAAAATCTTAGAAAAATCGCCATTGAGATAGTCCAAGAGCCGATCTGCGTAGTCAACAGCAGCTTGATGGGCGCGACTAAATAGAGGTAAACAGGCAATTTCTCTGGCTTGGTTCATCATTGCCTCAATGATATCCTCTCGCCCGTAGCCCAGGCTTAAACTCCACAAGCAAGCATTGACATCTAAAATAGCAATTGTCCTGCTTATAATATAGATAAATACCTTTTCCTTTCGTGAGAATCAGCGGGTCTTCTAAAAACTCGCCCATGTTGGTAAAGGGATGCCAAACTGAATAAGACACACTCACTCTCCTCAATCAATTTTTATTTGCTTCTTACATTGCAGAAATCTTGGTTGAATCTGGCAAAATTCTATGCTTGTACATCTGTTGATAGAAGGGTAAAGAATACTCATAAAGTTGCCTAATTTTATCATTGTTGCTCACATTTTTTTCATATTTATTTATGCCTTCTTGATGAATCTTCGTGCTAGATGCTACATCAGCGTGCCAGATTTTCCAAATATCTCACTGTTGATCATAAAACTGCTTCCATTCAAAAACTTTTGGCATAAATGCGAGGTTGAGTTGATTGCAATAGGAAGATAAAATTTTATTGGGATAACGCTGCAAATCATCAGCATCAATCAAGATTGGCACTTTGCCTGAAAACTCAGTTATTTTCTGAAATAGATCATATTGCTGTCTGTAACCAAGTTCATCTTCGGTAATATTTGAATCTAAGAAATAATAAGAAGGTACTGATTTAGCTGGATCGCGAATAATAAAAGTATGAGTCGAGTTGATTAAAAAATCTCGATCCTCTATCAGATACTCATAACAGTGGTATGCCATATCTTTCAAAAAGATAGGTTGTTTTTGGGAATTATGTATAATGTAATTTTTAATATCTTCAAATGTTGTCGGATGTTGAGGATTAACAATCATTCCTGTAGCAGGTGCTTTTTTCTGTCAAATGTAGTAGACATAAGCAAAAGGCTCGTGAAAAATTTTAAAGTCTCCCCTTTCCATCATAATTCGTTCAAATACAGTAGAAAGAGAGCGGGGATGTGCCCACAAAACAACAATTTTATTTTTCATGTTAATCCAATTAATAGCTCTTAACCTCAATTTGGCCCTTTAATATAATGTCCGCTGGTATCGTTTGGGTAAAAGCTAGGATGAATATCTACAGGAAATTGAAGTTTTTTCCAGCTTTTAAACCTTTTTTCCTTCTTCCTTCTTTCTTACCTTAGAATACCGATGGTACCGGACATGATATAAATTGTGCCATTATACCATAAAATTAAGACAACAGCTTTGCGGAGCGGAAAATCCGATGGCTCCCCTACCTGAGTCCTAATTAACTATTTAATTATACCTATGCTACCGGATTTGATATAACTCTATTCGTGAGTTGAACCATTAGGCATAATTGCTTCTTTTAGGCAAACATCCTGAAGACTAGAAAGATTTAAACTAGACCCAATTAAGTTAGCACGACACAGACAAGCTTCTTTTAAATCTGCGCCTTTGAGAGAGACTAATAATAAACCAGCGCCATAAAGATTAGCCTTTTGTAAGTTAGCACCCCGCAAGTCAGCTTCTAATAAACTTGCTCCTGAGAGATTAGCAGCTTTTAAATTAGCACCTCGTAAATTAGCCTTTCTCAAGTCAGCAGCTTGTAAGTCTGCCTGTTGGAGAACAACACCATTAAGATTAGCATTGCTGAGATTAGCTCCCTGTAGATTAGCTCCCATCAAATTTGCCCCACTCAGATTAGCATGACTGAGGTTTGCTCCTTGCAAGTCTGCTCCAGTTAAGTCCGCAGCACAAAGGTTAGCCTCTACCAGAGTTGCTTGTGTTAAATCTGCCTTGATTAGCTTTGCACCACTGAGATTCCCTCGTTGTAGATAAGCTCGAATTAAACTTGTCTGATTTAGTAGAGTGCCACTTAAGTCTACTTGACTCATAATTGCCCGATTCAAAGTTACCTGTGTTAAGTCAGCACCACAGAGAATAGCATGACTGAGAGTAGCTCCGGTTAGATTAGCTTTAGTTAATTTGGAAGAATTTAGTAAAGAAGTTCCAACCATGCTAGTGCCTATCAGAATAGCTCTTGTTAAATCAGCTTCTGAGAAAATTGCCCCACTCAGAATTACTCCACTTAAATCGGCTTCAATAAGTGTGGTTTTAGTAAAGCTAGCAGCGCTCAAATTAGCTTCAATTAACTTGGCTTGGGACAGATTAGCATGACTAAAATCTGCACCATTTAAATTAGCTCCAATTAGTTTGGTTTTAGCTAAGTAGGAATCTTTGAAACTAGCATTACTTAAATTACTACGATTGAGATTAGCTTCACCTAAATTAACTGCAATTAGGTTTACTCCCTGAAAATTTCTTTCTCCTTTAGAGTGTCTAACTAATAATTCATTCGCGCTTAAAAGCTCACTGGCATTCATAAAATCAATCTGTTAATTTCTCTGATTTGTGTTGATATATTTAATTTCCTCTGAACTGCCAAGAATTAAGTTCTAAGGATTCTATTTTGACTTGAACTTTGAAAATAAATTATGTTTTGTTAATGCCAAACAAAGTTTATCGGCGCAGACCTAATGTGGGATGTCCTAGTTTGCATAGGTGAATAATTATAAGTCTTGAGTTAGAAATATTCTCACCCAATGACTAATTACCAGTTGTTGTATTTACCAAATTAATAGGGTGATGCTGGTGGTATCCTTGCAGTCTAGAGACCCTTGTGTGGCTGCAGGTCTGTTCAGCTAGTGTCACCCCCCTGATAGTTAATAGGAGAACTAGATTGCAAGTTGTTATTTAGCTGCACAATCATAAGGCTACTAGGCTCGTCTGAAGCTGAACCTTGAGTATCTGATGCTTTTATACTGCATTTATTGCCTATATATACTTGATCCATCAGTGCCTAATTTTTGTTGCAATTGGCTGCCCTGTTGATAAAGATCATAGCTGACAATTGACGATTAGACAAATTTTTGTTAAAAGACTTAGTATAAATATTGAATTTAGAAGATTTTTTGACAAAAATCTTTTTTTATGATAAACGATTTATGTTAAAAATCTTGGATAGAAGACCCCCACCATAGTCCAAGGGATAGGCTAGCTATGAGTTTGAGAAAATAGTTGGTGAGACTGGTCGGACATTAAGTTACAAACTAAAAATTCTGATATGAAATTCCTAAATTTATAATTTGTAAATCAGACCTATTTTCCCTAGTTCCTGACGCGGAAAAAGCTTCTTTATGACTCCTGAGTGCTGTCAAATTATACTTTTATTCACCAACGCCAAAATTCTTTAATATTATTCATCTAACTAATAGACATCTCCAAAATAAAAATTAAGATAAAATTATAGTAGTATAAGTAGGTAGGCACGAAAAAATCAAACTATGTAAAGATAAGTAAATACGGAAAGTTGATCTATCAAGGTGATTTTTTTATGGGCGCTCGTTTCAGGATTTTTCTCACTCGTGAGCAAGACCAAA
>NZ_JAAHGT010000846.1 GCF_010672385.1 Okeania sp. SIO2F4 | reverse complement strand
TTTGAATCTTTGTTCAAAACACCCCATAATAAGGGAATAGCAAAAAATAAATTATCCCAATTTTTGTACTCTATCGTTATTGGTTACTCCCTACTCCCTTACTTTTTCAATTTCTTCCCTACTCCCGTAGGGGCGATTCGCGAATCGCCCCTACTCCCTTATTTTCATAGCTAATGGGATAATTTTTTATTTGGAAGTCCCTAAAAGATACTTGACAAAATATAATAACTAAATTGTATGTCACAGTTTCCTAGGAGGAAAGCCGTGAACCAAATATTTATCCTTTTTTCGCAGAAAAATAATCAAACAAATTTACTGCGGAAAACCAACTGTTTATCTCCTCTTTTAGCTACAACACTACTGGGGTTATTTACTTCTACAAGTCTGGCAGTACCATTCCAACAACAAGTAGCCCAATTCCCAGAGACTCAAGTTAATTCTCAGATGAATTTGCTTTATGTTAGTTCATCTATTGGTAAAGATTCTGGAGATGGTACTAAAGCTTCTCCTTTAAAAACTATTACTTATGCTTTAAAAATCGCTAAACCTAACACAACAATTTTACTTGCGCCGGGAACTTATAGCAGACAGACAGGTGAAGTTTTTCCTTTGGTTTTACAGTCAAAAATTACTATTAAAGGTAACTCTTTCAATAATGGTAAAAATGTTTTAATTCAAGGTGGTGGTAATTTTAATAGTCCGACTATAAAACAAAAAAATATTACAATCCTAGCTGCTAATAATTCAACTTTAAATGGTGTAACAGTCACAAATCCCAATCTTCAAGGTTATGGTTTATGGATAGAATCTAGTGGCTGTCTTATTAGTAAAAATACTTTTACTGGTAATCGCCTAAATGGAATTTCTATGGTGGGTAGTAATACAGGAATTATTCAGGAAAATAGTTTCTATAACAACGGCAGAAGTGGCATAACAATTTCTGATAATTCTCAACCAGAAATTAGAGATAATTTGTTTCAAAATACTGGTGTAGGAATTAAAATTTCTGATGATGCTGCACCACAAATAATAGGAAATCGTCTAATTGAAAATCAAAATGGGATTATCGTTCAAGGCAATGCACGGCCAATTTTGCGCGGTAACTATATAGAGAGTAATAGACAGGATGGAGTAGCAGCGATCGCTGAATCATTACCAGACCTGGGTAACTCTCAAGAACCTGGTCGTAATACTATTCGGAATAATGGCAGGTATGATATTTATTCTGTAGTAAAAGGTAAAACTATTCCCGCTTATGGGAATTCTTTAGGGGGCGATCGTAATTATGGCAGTATTGACATTGCAGGAAAAATTGCTCCTCCCCCAAGAGTTGCTCCTCTGAGAAATATTCCAAACACTCCAAGTGTAAGTCAGGCAAAAAGGGAGTCTGAACAGGAGGAAGTAGTTATGGAAACTGCATCTATTCAGGAAGATACTCAGGTAAAGGCAAAAGAATCAAATTTTTCACCCTCAGCAGACAAACCAGGGGAGCGGAGAATATCTAGTAGTATTATTTCCCGACCAAGACCACAAAATTCAACCACAGAAATGATTCTGATCCCTGTACCACCTCCAGAAACCCGGAGAGGATCTAGAGGATATAGGAGAAATTCCTACAAACAACCTAGTGGTCAGGGAAATTTACAAAGACTACTACAAACTAATCCTGATTATCAGAATAGACAAACAATTGAAATACCAGTATCCCCACCAGAGTCAGGGGGAAGAACTTTAGACAGATTCCGAAATTTACCCCCTAGAAGCACTACCCCAACTTTTGGAGGTAACAGACCAGTTGCTTCTCCTGGTTTATTACCTGTTCCGACAGCAAATATTCCCCTTGGTCGTGGAGGTTATGTACCACCCGGTATTGCCAGAAATCAAAATCCTAATCCTTGGTCTAGACTATCTTTAAGGTCTAATTCTCGAAGTCGTGCAGCAGCTTTGGGTCTACGTTATCGGGTAGTTGTAGATGTAAATAATCTTTCTCAGCAGTATAAGTTGCGATCGCTTGTACCAGATGCTTTTTCTACTAATATTAATGGTAATTCTGTAATGCAAGCAGGAGCTTTTCGGAGTCGTCTTGAAGCGGATCAACTATTAAGAACTTTGCAGAATAATGGTTTGAATGCTGAAATTATACCCGTGCAATAAGACTCAGAAAATTTAATCGGTAGTTCCAGGATTCATTAGACATAGGTGTGAAAAAGATATAGACTTTTTGCGCATAATAGGCAACAGGCAACAGGTAACAGGTAATATCAAATCCCGTTGAAGACTTATTATATGGTTGGGGGAGATAGGGAGATGGGGAGATGGGGAGATGGGGAGATTCAATATTGAAGTAATTTATAGAATTATCAACATATACAACATATATTATATAACCGGATTCTATATAACAGAGAAGAGATTTTTAGGAAAAAAGTACGAAAAATTAAAGTGAAGTAACTTTTACTTCTCTTGCTGGTGTTGCTGAAGTAAGGTATGAAATTCCTAAATTTATAATGTGATTTTCAGACTTATTTTCCCTCGTTCCTGGCGCGGAAAAAGCTCCTTTATAACTCTACGCCTCCTAACTCCTGTAAAATCATACTTTTATTCACCAACGCCCTCTTGTTTATTTTATTGATATATCTATTTAGATTTTTGTACATGGCAATATTACTTTAACATTTGTCCCAACTCCTTCTGTACTATCAATGCTAATATACCCACCATGTAAATCAACTGCTTTTTTAACTATAGATAAACCTAATCCTGTTCCATTAATCACGCCCACATTTGATACTCCTTCAAACTGTTTAAATAGTTGGTATAGATCTGATAGTGGTATTCCAATTCCTCGATCGGAAATGCGGAAAGTAATTTGTTATAATGCTCCAAATACTTCTAGAGTTATATTACTGCCGTTTGGAGAATATTTAATAGCATGAGATAATAAATTATTGAGAATATGATGTATAGCAATCCTAAATTGCTCGTAACAAGTTTTATAGTAGTTAATTTGAGCTGAAAATCGTGAAAATTCTGTACGTCGCCAATCCGACGGCTCCCCTACCTGACTCCTGACTCCTGAGGACTGACTCCTAACTGCCACAAAAATATTACAACCTAAATGTAAGCATTCAGCCGTCAGCTATTAGCTATCAGCTATACAAGTTCATTACCTTTAAAAGAGGAAAAAGCAGTTCAGAGGTTTCAAAGAATTAAAAGTATGGGAAAAGTCTATCAATTAACCTTAATAGGTCTATCGAGCTACATTGTTCATTTTTATTGCTGAGAGCTGACTGCTAATAGCTGAATGCTTACACCTAAATAGGATTGCTATAGCAACTTTTCATCTAGATATAAATCCTCTAGTTTACCTTGGCTGATAAAAGTCAATCTATGTTTTCCTGGTGCATTTATTTGCATATTTTAAATGAGTTGATTACAAAAAATAATTACGTCCATTGATGTCGGCTTAAATTTTAATTTACCTGACTCTACTCTACTCAAAATCAATATTTATTCTAATAACTTATTCATATTTTTAATACTAGAATAAATCCGGTTTATCTGCCTTTGATTTTTTGATTCCTAAAATCTACCAAGATAGATTTAACTAAATTGCTGTTAATGAAGTGCGTAAATCGTAATAAGCTATGAATCGAGATCGAGATTTATGTTGAGTATATCGTTCAGTTTTTGCTAAATATTTTTGTAGTTTTATCTCCTGTCAGTATTTGCTCAAAGCCATGTTATACCAATTTTATCAAAGAATATTACACACGCTTTGTTTGTAGAGAAAGCTGAACAAAGAACACCGGATATGAGAACATGAAATGTAAGCATTCAGCACATCGCGTATCAGCTATCAGAAGAGTGCTTTTAGTAAGTGATAAAAGCAATATCTAATTGAGAAACGAAAAATCTTGCTACAAAAGTCAGCTCCAAAGTCTATATTCATTTAAACCCAGTCCTTAAGTACAGGTTCTTAGAGCTGATAGCTGACTGCTAATAGCTGAATGCTTACCATGAAATACCGAATCTGGGAACAAGGAATACCAGATATAGAAACAAGAAACACCGGAGCTGGGGAACAGGGAATACCAGAATTCGGAAATAGGAAACACCAGCTCTGGGATTTGTAGATTTTTAGCAAATACTTACTTCAAATAACTTCCAACCCTTCGCCCAGTTTCTCCATCAGGAGAATGTTGTTTATTTTTATTGTTTTTTGAAAAAATAAATATTGAAGAAAATATCCAGACAAAAAATTTTTTTCCACAGTAGA
>NZ_JAAHGT010000845.1 GCF_010672385.1 Okeania sp. SIO2F4 | reverse complement strand
AAATTCCATATTTCAAGCCTTCGGCTTTAGACCTATGCTTTATAGATGCTTTACAGAACCCCTGAAGGTATCTTTGGTAAAAGTGCGGGTTTTTGGCAAAGGAGTCAGGACTCAGTTAGGGGAGCCGTCGGTAGGGCGACGTACAGAAGTTAGGAGACGGAGAAATAGAATAGGGGAAATAAGGTAGAAACATTACCTCATATTTACCGAATAATTAATAATTAATAGTTAATAATTAATTATTAAGAGTTGATAGTAAATTAATTATTCATTCAACAATTCACGCCTTGAAGCCTCCCCTTGGATAGGGGATAAATCAAAAATTTTCCTTTGACTCAATCCTATCCGTTTTAAGAAGGGGTAATTATTAATTATTGATTGTTCATTGTTAATTGCTGAACATCCCTCCATCTCCCCATCCCCCTATTCACAAAAGGGTTTTATAACAGGGAACAAGGAACACTTAACTGGGAACAGTTGGAAAAACATTTCCAACTCTAAGATTCATCATCAGTAATTGTCAAGAGCCAATTCTTTCTTGGATTTAGGAGTTTCTTATAACGGATAGGGCTTTAGAGGGGGGTACTGTTAACTGATAACTCAGAACTGAAATAACTCCTACCCTCTACAAAAATAGTTTTCAGGAAACCCTATTCAAGAAGGTAAAAGTTCTGGCATAACTCGATGCAAAAAACTGATAACCATTGCAGTTAAAATTCCTTCTATTCCCATCAAAGGAATATGAGCAATCATTAATCCATAAATTGCTGTTTGTTCTAATGAATTATCAAATCCAGAGGGAAGATTTGTAATAATTAAACTAAAAAATATTAAACTAGAAACCCCTATAGCAGTAGCTCCAGCAATAAAGCCAAAAATTCTCATCGATAAATTTTCCCTAATTCCTTTTGCCAAAATATGACGTAATTGAAATATCTGATAAGCTAAAATTGCTGGTATACCCATAATTAGAGCATTAATTCCTAAAGTAGTTAAACCACCATGTCCAAACATTATTCCCTGGAAAAATAAACCAATCAATATTGCGGGAAAAGCATAATAACCCAATACAGTTCCTAACAGTCCATTTAGCACTAAATGAACACTAGCTGGTGGAATAGGAATATGAATACTAGAAGCAACAAAAAAAGCTGCGGTTAATAAAGAAGCTTTGGGAATACTAGCTTGAGGATTTTGCAAACGATTAATTTGGCGTAGAGAATACCATGTAATTAAAGAAGTAAGACCATAGCCACTAATACAAAGTTGAGCTGGCAGAATGCCTTCTGAAATATGCATTATGAAAATTTAAAATTAGATTGATCAAGGTTAAATATTCAGAGAAAAATTACCGAATTATTGGTAGTGGGAAACAAGCAATGATTTTTGGAGATTACTTCCTAACAATCAAAGAGATTTAGCAACTAAAATCTTTTAGATATCTCCAGAAAAGAGGGAGTAGGGAGTAGGAGCGATTCACGAATCGCCCTTACAGGAGTAGGCGAAAATAATTGATTGTTTCTGGAGTATGGGATTGATTTGATTTTTTATTTTTGGAGATGTCTATTGTTTATTTAGGATTACCAAATAATCAAACATGATTGGGTCATACAACCCTGCCTTTTAATCGGTTATCAGTTAAATATTTTTTCTAGTTTTATCACGTGTAACTAAAGAAAGAAGTTAAATTCTTACTTCTGAATTCTGACTTCTAATTTCGTTAATTTAATGCTCCTCTTGTGGTTGGTTTTGAGTTTTAAATCGCCAGAAAAATAAACTGGTTCCGACAAAACCCCAGACAATACAACCTATCATTAATCCTTTTTGCAGTGGGTTATAATCATTAGAGGTACTTGCTAGATAATAGTTACTGTTGCTGATTTTTTCATTGTCGGAATTGTCAGACTTGTCTACTTGAAAAGGAATACTAACTAGCTGACCATGACCAGCTTGACGGACCTTAATTTCCCAATATCCAGACTGAGAAGAATCAGGGGAAAAAATAAAATTTCCCTCCTCATCAGTTGTACCTTTTAACCAAGGTTTATTAGGAGTATTAGGAGCATAAACTGTGACTGGCGCATTAGCTAAAGGAAGACCCGTATCATAAACAGCATTAATCTTAATTGCTGGAGTAATTTGATGTTGAATTTTAACTCCATGAGCACTCGTTTTTCCCTGTAAACTCAGTGCAGATAAAAATATTAAAGGAATAACGAATTGCCATTTCATACTTTACCTCTATTAATAGTCTAATTATTAGATAATGTTAATTTGGAGTCAAACGTAAGATTTAAGGATTAAACCGAAATTTGCTGGATACAATTTCCATTAATGTGTTCGTGAAAACCTCCCTTGGGGGTAATGTTAGCTTCCATAATGCTTAAAAAGTTTGGTACTGGAGTAGGTTTTTCTACTTGACAAAAAAGTTAATGTTCCTCTCCTGACCACTTGAGACTAGCTAATCTCCCACAGGGTCATGACCTTAAAAGCTTAGTCCACTTCGGCACTTGATATGATAGGCACGTAGTTAGTGAACAGAATTACTCCAATTCACTCCAATACTTACTTCAGCAATTTTGCCATTTTTTATTGTGGAATGATTTCTTGTGAAATGGGATTTATTTTATAGAAAATCCTGAATTGCTAAAATCAACTTATTCGACTTGTATTTTTGATTTGTAATTTTTACAAGGAAAATTCCCTTGCTCCGTTTCTTTTGGAGTCAGTAGTTGGAAGTTAGGGTGGTGGTGCTCGCGTAATGGTAAAGGAAGCACCAGGAGTGTGGGGGGATGGGGAGATGGGGGGATGGGGAGATGGGGGGATGGGGAGTGTGGGAGAAATTAAAAAATATACATCCTCACCATTACCATGCAGGACTACCGAAGTTAGAAGCTAGATAGGGTACTGTCGGATTGGTGACGTACAGAAGTTAAATTCGCAGCACGGACTATATTTGAGAATATTCGTACCAGTAATGGCGACTGCTTTATCTTTATAGAAGCCATTTGGTATCTTTACCAGGGACTAAATTTTTGAGGTACGGAGTCGTCTGTGGACACACGGAAATACACTGAAAAGATGGAAAAATATTCCAATACCCCCATCTCGCCATCACCCTATCACCCCATCACACCATCTATTTTTCAATAGAACCCATTTGGGTTCTATATTGGCGTTACTGAATAGTTGACATCCTCCCCGGCTGTTAGGCGCGGGGAAACAACCGAGCCGTAGCTCCGATGCGAGTTGACGTTTCACAGGCTGCTGCTACTTTTGCAGTAGTCTTACGCTTGCCTCCTGGTCTGTTTAATGTCTCCGTTTCGCTTCGCGACATGAAAAGCGCAGCTCCTCCGGAGGAGGCATGCCCAAGGAGCGACTAATATATTTATTGCTGCATTTTCATCACGGTCATGCTTAGCACCACAATTCAAACATTCCCATTCTCGCACCTTAAGGTCTAATTGGCTACCTTTAAAACCACAGATAGAGCAGGTTTGAGATGTTGCTTCCCACCTGCTTATTACTCTAAAATCACGACCGTATTTTTCAGCTTTTCCTTCTAAGAGTGTCCTAAATTGTCTCCAACCTAAGTCTGATATAGCTCTGGATAATTTGCGATCTCTTGGTGCGCGTTCCCTCTCTTGGTCAGCATTCCGCAAGCGATCTGTCGTCGTCGCGGGGTCGCACCGCTTTTTTACCATACCAGAAACATTGTCATACCTCTAAAACAATTGTTTGGTTTTCACGAATTATTTCAGTGGATAATTTATGTAGAAAACCGGAGGAAGCAAGAGGCTACTTATTAATCCTTTTCTTCAATGGTTTTGGTGCATCAATTTTTTGACCATGTACGGACGCCCTTATGCAACGTCCCTACCGTAGCAAAGGTTTTAATTCCTAAATCTATACCTACTGAATTATCAGTTTCTGGTAAAGTTTCTGGTTGTATTTCTACTACAAAACTTAAGAAATATCTGGTAGGGGCATCTATGCGAATTGCCTCTACAATCTTTAATTACCGTTACTGAAGAAGGTTGATTTGACAATGGCCTTGACCAGGCCACTTTTAACTTTCCAATCTTAGCGTTGCTAGGAACTTTTTATCTCAACGTTGGTTGAAGACCTGCGCTCTCCGGAACGGGAGCGACGCAATTGGAAAACCAATCAACCCATGCGGTATTTACAATAGTATGCTATGGTAGAAAAATAAGGCTGCTGGGCTAGCAGTGTCAGCGCCAGTCGCTCATGGGGGAGACCCCCTTTGGCGGCGCTGTCTTGTCT
>NZ_JAAHGT010000844.1 GCF_010672385.1 Okeania sp. SIO2F4 | reverse complement strand
TTCAAACTAAAAAGCGCAAACCTATAACAAAAACTGAGGAATATAGCGTTGGCGGAGTCTAGCGGCAGCTATATCACCTCTTAGACAACCATCCCCAAAACATTCTCTGAAGCACTCCCAAAAACTGATAACTGACCAAACCACTACTAAAAACAATGAACGAACTGTCAATTATTCAAAAAACCCATGACTTAATCATCTGGTATGTACCAATAATCAGCAGACTACCCAAAACTCACAAATATACAATCGGGAATAGAATGATTAACGGTTTATACAACTTTCTAGAATCCCTAATTATTGCCAAATATGCTTCAGAAAAACTCAACTTACTAAAATCTCTCAATCCTAAACTAGACGTAATTCGCTATCAAACCAGAATTCTTTTAGACTTCAAATTAATCAACAACAAAAGGTACGAATATGTCAGCCAACTAATCGACGAAATAAGCAAACAATTAGGAGGTTGGATTAAACAACAAAAAACCTAAAAATCCTCAAACCATCAAACATGAAAAGACACAAAAACCTATATCCCCAAATCATCAGCTTTGACAACCTCCTCCTCGCAGTAAAAAAATCCCTGAAAGGCAAAAAATATAAACACAACGTTCTAAAATTCAACTACAACCTAGAGTCAGAACTACTAAAACTTAAAACAGAATTAGAAACCAAAACCTATGAACCAAGAAAATATAAAACCTTCACAATTATCGACAGGAAACCAAGAATTATTTCCGCAGATCCCTACCGAGACCGAATCATTCATCACGCCCTGTGTAACATTATTATCCCCATCTTTAAAAAAACATTTATCCACGATACTTATGCCAATCTAATTAATTTCGGTACTCATAAAGCCTTGCGTCGCTTTACCAAATTTTCCCGTTCCAGTCGTTACATTCTACAATGCGACATAGTTAAATATTTTTCCAGCATCGATCATCAAATTCTCAAAGAAATTGTTCGTAGCAAAATTAAATGTCAAGACACCCTCTGGTTAATCGACAAAATTATTGATGGAAGTAACCAAAAAATTCCAGTATTAACTCATTTTCCCGGAGACGAGCTACTCACTTCAATAAACTGGAGAACTGGAGAAAAGGTTTACCTCTGGGAAACTTAACCAGTCAATTTTTCGCCAACTTATACTTAAATAACTTCGACCATTTAATCAAAGAAGAACTAAAAGTAAAAAAATATCTACGCTACGTCGATGACTTTGCCTTATTCTCAGACGACAAAGAATTTTTAGTCATTGCCAGACAAAAAATCGAAACATACCTAGCTAACCTCCGCCTCAAGATTCATCCAGTTAAAAGCAAATTATTTGAAATAAAAAAAGGAGCCACCTTTGTCGGTTTTCGAGTATTGCCAGACCGCATCAGAATACGTTCCGAAAATTTAAGAACAGCCAGAAAAAAATTCAGACAATTACAGATAGACTACCGACTGGGAAAAATAGAATCTAGCCAAATTCAAAAATCTCTACAAAGTTGGTTTGCTCATTTAGACCACGGCAATACCTGGCATTTGAAACAGAAAATATTAATATCTTTCAATTTCTGAAGCACTCAAAAAGCGATCGCCTCTCAGGCAACCATCAAAATTAAGCATTCCCGAAAAAAAACGAATCATTTTCTGAAGACTCCAAAAAAAGCATTGCCTCCCAGACAAGCAGCAATAAATCATTCTCTGAGCTACTCCCCAAAAAAACGGCGAGTCAACCAATCATTCTCTAAAGCACTCAATAAAAGCACCGCCTTCCAAACAACCATCAAAATCAAACATTCTCTGAAGCATTCAAAACTAGAAAAAACGGCGCGTCGAAAAAGTAATCGCTTCCCAGACAACCAAGCAATAATCATTCCCTGAAGCACTCATCCCCAAAAAAAGCGCGACGAAAAGTAATCGCTTTTCGGACAACCATCAAAATCAAACATTCTCTGAAGCACTCCAAAAAAACGGCGCGTCGAAAGTAGAATTAGGATTGCAATTTGAAATTAACTCTGATAGGATAATGTTAGATGGGTGAACTCGCCTATATACTAGATTTTTTATTCAACAAAAGAACTGACAGGCAAGATACCCATGGTAAACAATCAAAAGAACTGAAAAGCGATCGCTTCTCAGACAACCAGCAAAAAAACATTTTATGAAGCAACCAAAGAAAACAAGGCGTTGAAGGTAGGATCGGAATTGCATTATCCATCCCTGCATCTGTGGCTAAATCCTTGTGTACCGATCGCCTCCTAGGCAACCATCAAAAAACATTCTCTGAAGCACCCAAAAAAACAGCGCGTCGAAAGTAGGATTAAGGTTGCAATCTAAAATTAACTCTGATACAATAATATTAGGTGGGCTAATTCGCCTACGCACTAGACTTTTTATTCAACAAAAGAACTGGCAAGATGCCTGTGCTTCAATATAATGAAAAATCCACAACAAACATCCTGGAATAAAGTCAAAGAAACATTCAAAAAAATCTGGGGATACGATGATTTTCGACCCCCACAAGGAGAAATAATAAACTGCCTATTAACAGGAAAAGACGCCCTAATAATAATGCCAACCGGAGGCGGAAAATCAATATGCTTTCAACTTCCTGCCCTGCTACAAACAGGCTTAACATTAGTCATTTCTCCCCTAGTCGCACTAATGGAAAACCAAGTACAAGAACTAAGCGATCGTTCCCTACCTGCTGCCCTCCTCCACAGTCAACTTACCCCACAAAAAAAACGACAAACACTCCAAAAATTAGAACAAAATAAACTTAGATTACTTTACCTTTCTCCAGAAACATTATTCAACCAAAAAATCTGGAATTTACTATCTCAACCCCAGACAAAAATTAACGGTTTAATATTAGATGAAGCCCACTGCTTAGTACAATGGGGAGAAACATTTCGCCCTGCCTATAGACGTTTAGGAGCAGTCAGACCAGCACTAATAAAATCAAAACCACCAGGTACAAATATTGCCATTGCAGCATTCACAGCTACCGCCGATCCTCAAGCACAAAAAATTATTAAAACTACCCTACAACTACAAAACCCAAAACCATTTTTACTCAGCCCCTATCGAAATAATTTACATCTAAAAATTCAACATATTTGTACTCCCAGAAGTCGCCGTCAACAATTATTCAAATTTATCAAAGCCAGAGAAAAACAAGCTGGTTTAGTTTATGTGAGAACCAGAAAAGACAGTGAAAAATTAGTAGAAATATTACGAGAAAAAAATTATCAAACCACAGCTTATCATGCTGGTTTAAGTGCAGAAGAAAGACGACATATTGAGAAAATTTGGATAGGAGGAGAAATAAATTTTGTAGTCTGTACTTCTGCCTTTGGAATGGGAATAAATAAACCAGATGTACGGTGGGTAATACATTTTCAAGCACCATCACTTTTATCAGAATATATTCAAGAAGTTGGCAGGGGAGGTAGAGACGGAAAACCAGCAGAAGCTTTAACTTTAATTAGCGAACCGACTGGTTGGTTAGACCCAGAAGATAAACAGAGGCAAAAATTTTTAGCAGATAAATTGAAGTCGCAATATCAAGCAGCAGAAAAATTAATTAAGCAACTACCAACCACAGGAAATATTGATAGTTTGATAGATGAATTTCCTAATGGAGCGATCGCTCTATCTATTTTGCATTCTTCTGGAAAGTTAAGATGGCGCGACCCGTTTAACTATATTATTAATAAGTCTGGTAGTGGTAAAAAAGCATCTTTAAATTACAATTCAGGAGTTGAAGAAATGAATCAATATTTTTCTACTAGGAAATGTCGATGGCAGTTTTTGTTAGAAGCATTTGGTTTTTCTCAGGAAGCTCAAAATATGCGTTGCGGTCACTGTGATAATTGTATAAAGAAAGAAAAGTTTCTTGAAATTACAGTTCAGGAATTGAGGAAATGAATCAATATTTTTCTACTAGGAAATGTCGATGGCAATTTTTGTTAGAAGCATTTGGTTTTTCTCAGGAAGCTCAAAATATGTGTTGCGGTTACTGTGATCATTGTATAAATCAGGAAAAGTAGTTCTAAAATTTAGGTGGCGCGACCCGTTTAACTATATTATTAATAAGTCTGGTAATGGTAAAAAAGTTGCTTTAAATTACAGTTCAGGAGTTAAGGAAATGAATCAATATTTTTCTACTAGGAAATGTCGATGGCAGTTTTTATTACAAGCATTTGTTTTTTTTCAGGAAGCTCAAAATATGCGTTGCGGTCACTGTGATAATTGTATAAAGAAAGAAAAGTTTCTTGAAATTACAATTCAGGAGTTGAGG
>NZ_JAAHGT010000843.1 GCF_010672385.1 Okeania sp. SIO2F4 | reverse complement strand
TTAGACATCTCCAGAAAAAAGGGAACCGGAAACAGGGAGAAATAATTGATTTTATTTTTGATTTTTGGAGAGGTCTATTAGTAAAAACTCCAAGTAGGGTTCGAGCGCTCAAGTCAAACCCCAACTAGGCATGAATTGTACCGATACTACCGGATTTGATATGACCTAGATATAGGAGTGCTAAAGCGCAACTACAAACAAAAATTTTTAATATCAAACTATGTGACAATGTTGCATAATTAAATTGACTTAAATTTAACTTTCCCGGCGGAAAGTCCTGCCCTGTCTCGTAGAGCAGCGTCGGGAGTATGTCAATAAGCTTTAATTACTCCAAGGAGAAAAAATGGAAGATAGACAGTATGAATTCAATCCCTCTCAAAACGAACTAATCCTCGACTTGTCGAATAAAATGCGCTTTGTCAGCTACTTTCTAATTGCTGGAGGAGTTCTTGCCACCATCATTGGTTTGTTGGGTTTAAACCCAGGTGTTATCATCCAGGCAGTTGTTGATATACTTATTGGTGTTTGGACTTTGAAAGCTGCTTCTTCTTTTAAACTTATTGTTGATACTGAAGGAAATGATATTGTTAACCTTATGGGAGCATTAGGTGAACTGCGAAAATTATACCGACTACAATATTGGTTGTTAATTATTGCCTTAGTTTTTCTGGCGATCGCCCTTGTTCTAGGTATTGTTGCTGGTTTTGTAGCATCTAGCAGATAGGTGATATCATTTCCGGTTGAACAATTATAAATAATTAGGAAGGAGTCAGGAGACAGTAGATGGGAGACAGGAAATGGGAGACAGGAAAAAAAGAAAGAATGTATCAGGATAAAGAAGTGTTTCGCTCGCGTAAGCGGAACGGAGTTCACTCGCCAATTATCCAGACATGGTATTACAGCAGTTTTCCTGCAGGGTAAACCCCAGTAGGGACGTTCCATGGAACGTCCTTACAAGATTATGGTTGTGACGATGTGGTTCATCAATCTCAAAAGCGCTGTAGGATATTTATCAATGCTAAAACTCACTCAAATATTACTTCCGAGTTCGCTCCTTCTAAATTTTTGACTTGCTATAAAAATCCCCTGCCATCAAAATCTATAGCAGGGGAAGAATAGCAATTAAAAGTCAAAAATAACTAATGGCTTAACTGCGATCTATTGTAGCTACTGGTTCAAAACTAGGAATAACTAAATCCTCATTCTGCTTAGTCAACTGATTATACAGCCTTTCAGTATTCGGGAAGTTAGCAGCAGGGAGAGTTGGGAAACGACGATAAGGAACAGTATCCTCCCCAAACATCTCAATGTATTCAACACTATTTACCATAGCGCCGATAAAACCCTTAATACCTGAAGTTGCCAGAATCTGATTATACTTACGAATCTCAACTTGATTGCGAGGAGCGCGACCTAAGAAATGCTTAGTACCAAGTTCAATCACCTTAGTATTAGGATAGGGTGTGTAGAACTCCTTAACATAAAGTTGAGAACAACCTAATCCCTCAATGAATTCCTTGAGGTTGATTTCATTATTTCCTAACTTACTTTCCAGAGAAGAGAACTCAGTCTTAACGACATAAGGATCGATATCCCGCTCAAAAATCTGACGGTAAGCAGCAGCAATAAGCAGTTTCAACTGTTGCTTATCTTTGGTACTTGTTAACTTAAATACCTTAGACTGCTCCCGTTGCTTGTTAACACCTTGAATAACTCGGAACTCAACATCAGGTTCGCTGCGAACTTCCACAGGAGTTCCCAACTCAACAAATCTTGGTGTAACTTCTTTCTCAACTTGCAGATTTTTATCGCCAATACTACCTACCCTTGTATTTCGCAAAGACAAACCAGCAGGAGTTAAGTAGCGTTCGTAAGGAATAGTATCTTCGCCAAAAGCTTCGTTATATTCTTGGCTATCGATAATGGCATCAACTAGAGCATAGAAACCTTTCTTAGCACAAATATCAAAGTAAGAATTAATTTCCTTACGTCCATAAGTCGGACGACCTAATAAACGCCGATGAATGTACTCAACTGCCTTACATACATACAAGGAACTCCAGTACATATTGCGGAAAGTGTCAGACTTTGCCAAAGTACGAATAAACTCGCGAACAGTAATATCACCGTTTTCAAGTTGAGTTTCTGCTACTTTCTGACGTTGACCATCGTAAACATCCCGACCAAATACTTGACGATAAGCAGCAGTGATAATCTTTTGAGTAGAACTTTCAGAGAACTTAATGCTAGCACCGTTACTGCCACCAGAGTTACTGAAACCACTACCAACATAACCTCCAGGAAGTTGATCCAGCTTGAAGACCTTCGGACCTAGAGAACCAGGATTTTTCGCTCTTGCACCAGGGTTACTAATTTGGCTATCAATACCAGCACCCTGACGAATTAAAATCCGACGAGTATCTTTACCAAAAGGTGCAGGACGGTTTTTGGGGTTGCGAGTTTCTTTCGGGAATATTGCCCCAAACTGAATTTCTAATGGGTCGTTACCGCTACCATAAACGTGCTGATCTGGCAATGGTTGATTATAATCAGCAAATAAAGTAACAAACTGAGGTACTTTCCGGAAAGGGGCACTGTAGTTAAATAAGTCAAGTTGTACTCCCCAGTTCCGACATTCCTGAGCCTCTTGACCTAAACCACGCAGATATGGTACTGTCTCCTCCCCAAAATAATCGGAGTATTCTTGAGAATCCACTATTGCATCTACCAAAGCGGACAAACCACCTTTAGTAACAATGTTAAAGTACTTACTAAACTCTTCTGGTGAACTTAAACCCCGACCCAAGAAGTGACGACTTGCCAGTTCCACTACACGGCTATTGACAAATCCTTCATAGAACTCTTTCCGGTACAGAGGAGATTTGCCCAAACGACGGATAAACTCCTTCATGGAGATTTCGCAGTTTTTGGCCTGAGATTCCAGATAAGAAATATTCAAGCTGTAAGCTCGGGTAATGTCCCGTTCAAATAACTGGCGATAAGCTGCTTTAATGACATCCTGTTTTTCAAAGTTAGACAGACCAGGCTTCATTACAAATTTTTGTCGCTTTTCGGCAGCATTGAAGTAAATTTGTGGTAATTCTAGCCCTTGCTGATCTGAACTTTGACCCTGGCGTTGCTTATTAGAAGGTGTTGACCCACGAAACTCTGTTAAAACTACATCAAAGTATTGGGCAACTATCTCCTTAGCTTCCTGGTCTTGAAAATATTTAATCGAAGCTTGTCGCATCTGTTGGATAGCCACAATAGTAGCTGCAGTGGAACAAGCATTCTCAATAATTTCTCTTAAACCACGGACATTAACTGAGAGAATGTTAGGATCTCCGGCCACAATAGCATAAGTAGTGTAGCGTAAGAACCAGGATAAGTCCCGCAAGGATTTGGTCATATTAGCGGGGCCATACTTAGACACAGGAATTGGTCGGAAACCTGCTGGTATGGGGCCAGCACTACTTGCACCTAAATTAGTGAACAGGTTGCGTAAACCTTGAAGTGGGTTATTTCCACCCTTTTTCTCTACATAAGTAACCGTATCCAGTTTCATACCTTCAGAAACTGCTGTTGTTGCAGCCTTAACAGCACTCATAGCCATTTCTGGTTCATCTGGCTTTTCCAAGTAGGCCAGAGGAGAACCACCAGTAAAGATAGTATTGGCGGCAGAAGAAACAATTCTTTCTGAATTATTAGTCAGTATCTGAGCAATTTCTAAACGTTTGGCTCCCGAACTGAAAAAGGTTGTCAGTTCATCTAGTTCACCTTTTTCCAGAAAGCGGTCTTGTTGTTCCGCTTGAGAAATAGTTGATGCTGGTACCGTTTGATATAGTTGTGGACGTGCAACTGAACTTCCACCACTTGCTTTGACAGTCATTCTATTTTTGTCGCTCCCTATTTGAAGTTTTTACAGCTTCTATTCAGACTGTTTAACTTGAATTTTTATGATATTTCAAACACCCATTCTTTATAGGAAATGGGTAATTTTCTTAAGGTTTTCCTTAAGATATTTTTTGCCACAAAAGCTGATATTAAAATCAAATAGATAGTTTATCATTTATTTGCTTTTAATACTTTTACAGCAAACTTGATTTATACTCCAGTCCTGTACTATTCCAGAGTTTATGGGTTATTCAGGGGGTTTGATGTACCTCAATAAGGTTTATGTGTTTCCCACAATACCCTTTAAATAACACCATATTGGCTGAAATTCTACAGTTAAAATACTGTAGGTTGACATCAAATTTTTGATTTTGATATTTTCTGCATTAGCATTTTAAATTCATAA
>NZ_JAAHGT010000842.1 GCF_010672385.1 Okeania sp. SIO2F4 | reverse complement strand
CTAATCTACATCATCCACAAAAGTTTTAGCATAGGCAACCATTTCTGGAGCAATCTCTAATACTTCTGCTCTAGTTTTCTTAAGTTTGTAAGCTAAGTGAATGTCAGAGGTAGCGATAAAAGTATGAATACGCGCTTTAGCTGCTGGTTTGAGTGCTTTACCTGCTGCTTCAATATCTGCACGGGTTGTTCTTGCCAAACCGCAGATAGTTGGGCCTCCCTCTACACCTACTGTCTCAGCAATTTTTTGTACTGCCTCAAAATCTCCTGGACTAGCATAGGGGAAACCTGCTTCAATCACATCTACTCCCAGGCGAGATAGTTGTCGAGCGATGGTTAATTTTTCATCTATATTGAGAGCTGCACCAGGAGATTGTTCTCCATCCCGGAGGGTAGTATCAAAAATAATAATTCGGTCTTGAGTGTTGGTCATTATTTTTTTTCCTTGTAGTTTAGAGGAATTAGCCTATAGCTTTTCTTATATCTTAAATTCCGGGAGCAGGGAGTAGGGATTCAAGAATTAATAATTAATAATTAATTATTACCTCTTCTTATAACATTGAGGATTGCCTAAAAGGAATTTTTTTTCTTCTCGAGGGGAGATTGAATATGGCGTTTAGCGCTCCGCACAACGCGCGTTTTTCATGTCGCTCCGCGTTTCGCGGAGCGACAGAAACGCGTAGCGTCCCGGAGGGAACGGAGACCCGCTCTGCATTCAGAGGGAAACCTCGCCATCCCATCCTTACGGAATGCTCCGCTTTCCGACCGCTCTCTTGGTCGATTGGAGGCCAGCGAGGAGACCTCGCCATCCCTCGACCGCTTTTTCTCCATGAATAGAGAGGCTTTAAACCAAATTTTTCGGTAAGGAATAGGGAATAGGGAAAAAGGGGAAATTTGACAAATATTCTCTATCAATAGAATAAAATTTTTATTATAGCTAATTTAATGAGACTTGATATTAGTTATCAGCTATTAGCAAACTTGCCAATAGAAGTCAGAATTAGTATTAATAGATTGAACAATAACTATAAAGAAAATTCAGTTTTTCTCCTACTCGCTACTCCCTACTCCCTACTCCCTTAGAGGTCAGAATTAGTATTAATAGATTGAACAATAACTATAAAGAAAATTCAGTTTTTCTCCTACTCGCTACTCCCTACTCCCTACTCCCTTAGAAGTCAGAATTAGTATTAATAGATTGAACAATAACTATAAAGAAAATTCAGTTTTTCTCCTACTCCCTCTTTCTAATATTCTGCTTTTTCTATTTGGTCACGAATATTATTTAAGTCTACATATTGGTCTGTAACATTTCGCAATTCCCTAGCAATCATTCCTTCTGTTGATACAACTGTAATATGAGTATTTTTAGAGCGCAATAACTCAATAGCTCTTTCAAAATCACCATCTCCACTAAACAACACTACTTCATCATATTGGTCTACCGTATTAAACATATCTACAACAATTTCAATATCTAAGTTAGCTTTTTGAGAATAGCGACCTGAAACATCATCATAATATTCTTTCAAAATTTTAGTGCGTACTGTATAACCCAAACTAATTAAAGCATCTCGGAATCCTCTTTGATCTTGAGGGTCTTTTAAACCTGTATACCAAAAAGCATTTATTAATTTTACTTCTGGTCTGTTGAAGTATTCTAATACTCTTCTCGGGTCAAAAAACCAACCATTTTTTTGTTGGGCATAGAACATATTGTTCCCGTCAACAAATATAGAGAGACGGTTCATGGAATTTTTCATAGAAACTTAAGTTTAATATTAGTTTTAGATAATTCAGGCTAAATCCATTGCTATAGCAATATTTTTATCATTAATGTAAGTCTGTTTAGTCTCTAAAAACTTACATTATTCCTTGCATATTTCATATTTAAACTGCCAAAAATTACCCTTAATATTATAAACCGATAATATTTTTCTCTACCCATAATTTTAATGAACTTAGCAGTTCAGTCTTCTAGATTTCAGGCTTTTTTTTATCAAAATATATTTTTTTCATGCCTGTTAAATTTATTGATACCCTGCTACATTTCCATACAAGACCTTAATTTTTAATCAAGGCCATAAGTTAATATTTGATTAATCTAATATCTAAAATTTAGCCAAATCAAAAATAATTGACTTAATAAAAGCTATGTATGCAAAATTATGAATATAGAAAATTTTGGGCAGTATAAAATTACAGCCCTTCAGTAAAAAAATTACACAGATAAAAACTTACACCCTGATCAATTATTGGAGAGTTATATCTAAGCTTTCTTACTTTCAATAGCCCAACGAGCTAACTCTGTCCGATTATGCAGACCCGTTTTACCAAGCATATTGCTCACATGACTCTCAATCGTTCTTTGACTAACTTCCATAATTTGTGCAATGTCACGATTAGCCATTCCCTTGGCTACCAATTGGACTACCTTTAACTCTGTGGGAGTTAACTCTACGTTTCGGCGCACCTTAATTGTTGGCCCACTGCTGACACCGGAATTTTGATGTTTAATTAGGCGAGAAGCTTGCTTCAGAGAAGATTCTACTTGAGCCACAAGTTCTTCTGGTTCAAATGGCTTGACAATGTAGACATCAGCTCCAGTATTTAGACCTTTAACTCGATCCTGACTTTGACCCTTGGCAGATAAAAATAGAACTGGAACCCATTCTGTAGCTGAATTTTCTCTGATATGCTGCACCAGGGTATAACCATCCATTTCTGGCATCATCACATCACATATAATCAAGTCAGGAATTTGTTCTTCTAGCAGTTCTAGGGCTTCTCGGCCATTTTCTGCTGTCATTACCTGGTATCCACGAAATTCTAAATAATCCTTGACCAATAATATTAAATTAGGGTCATCATCAACCAACATTAAACGTCCTTGGTCTGTAGTATTCATTTCCTTCATAATGAAGAACTCACTTTATTTGATTCCTGCAAACATTAACTTTACAGACGGGTGAACCCACGTCTTTCATTACGAGACTGAGGAAGTAGGGCAGCTTTGACACTTTCCTTTCAATTAATGATATATATCCTTACCTAGAAGGCTTGGACTGTATCTAATCCTCAAAGGGAGTTGATCCCCTATCTATTATAGTTATAGATTATAGATTTTATACTGAATCAATAGTCCTATAATTTAGGTAGATATAGCTAGATAATAGTTTTGTAGTGATGGAAAATAATTACCACTACTTTTGATAATAATATATGAGAATTCAAGAGTATTCCCTACTAATAGTATAAGAAACTATGGTTAATTTTACTTACTTATTAAGTTAATTAAGTTAGGATATATGGTGAATTGATAACAGTTAGTTACCGATTGTGAACTTTGAGCTTTTGAGTCGAGCAGCAAGTAATTTGTCCATGATTGCCTAGTATGGGCCTATGAATTAACTAAATTTTCAACCCCACCCTTAAGGGTGGGGTCTTATGAAATAATCCTTGATTCTGGCAAAGGATGAGTCAGAAAAACGTACTCTTCTACCACTTGAGAACCGATGAGATGTTCTTGAATAATTCTTTCAATTACAGGAGGAGTTGCAGAGTGGTACCATACTCCTTCAGGATAAATAACTAGAATTGGACCTTGACAACAAACTCGTAAACAGTTAGCTTTAGTACGAAATATACAACCTGGCATAGTAGGGCTAGGCTCATCAAGTTTTAATTCTTTCAGACGTTTTTTGAGATAATTCCATGCTTCTAAACCAAGCTCTTTTGAGCAACATTTAGGTTTAGTTTGGTCAGCACAAATAAGAATATGTCTCTGAATTTTACTCAGTCCTAGAGACTGGACACAACTGCCTAGGGACTCTTGACAAATATCTGAGTCAATATTCCTCTGTTGAAAATCTTCTTGGGATTCGGCTACCTGAACGTCAGTCCCATTAGCTTTTTCAGTGTTGTTAAATATATTATCTGTCATCAATATGATACACCTTGAATCTGGTTCTACTATTTTAGTAAAAATATTCCCTGGTGGGTTAAATGTCTGATTGAGAATGGCAAATGACTTACATTTCCCAAATATTAAAAGTTTTACTCCCATAATTTTAGTTTATTGTCTTCTGAGATTGATTTTTGTTTTAGGGAGTAAAGAGTAATAATTCGAGAAACAGGGAGTAGAAAAATAGAAAAGAAGAAAAACAACTTTACCTCAGTAACTTGAGAAACGCTATACTATAAGGTTACCCATTAATATTAGGACGTCTCTCTGTGGCTCTTAACCCAAGTTTATTGTCCTAACTAAAAAATGTACTACTATAAACTTTTGACCCTTATATTTTGACTTTTA
>NZ_JAAHGT010000841.1 GCF_010672385.1 Okeania sp. SIO2F4 | reverse complement strand
TGAAAAGCTCCCAGTTTTGCCGGACATAAAATCACTCAAATCTTTATCTATCTGTCAATACTTTCAGATTTAATCAGCAAACCCTAAATAACTGTTTTATCTCAAACCCAAAACTTGTATTGAATGAGGAGGTCTTCCACAGTGAAAAATTCCTATTTTTACTTTAGCTATTTGACTGTTATGGCGATTACCATTTCGGTCATACCCAAAATTGTAATTATCCCGAATGTATTGGCCCAAACTCCTGCTCCAGAGGTGGAAAGTTCTCCAGAATCTTCTGCCTCTAAGACCGAGGCAGATAAATTGTTTGAAACAGGTGTGGAACAATTTCGCAGAGGAGCATTTGATGAAGCTTTAGAAACTTACGAACAAGTTTTGACAATTCGTAAGGAATTAGGAGACCAAACGGGAATTGCTCAAACTCTCAACAATATTGGGGATGTCTATATTAATCAAAGGGAATATTCAAAAGCTTTGGATGTTTTGCAGAAAGCTTTAACTATTCGGCGACAGATAAATGAGCGCTCGGGTGTAGCAGAAACTCTAAATTTAATTGGTTTTGTCTATCAGCGACAGCGGGAGTTTTCCCAAGCTTTAAATTTGCATCAAGAAGCTTTAGATATTTCTGAAGCTATTAGCGATCGCCAAAATGAGGGAGAGTCATTGCATAATATTGGTGCGGTGAAAGCAAGTCAGAGGCAACTTGACCAAGCACTGAAATTTTACCAAGAAGCACTTACTATCCGGGAAGAAGTAGGCGATCGCCGTGACCTTGGTCGGACTCTTAATAATATGGGAGTGGTCTATTTTAATCAAGGTAATTATGACAAAGCTTTGGAAACATATGAAAAAGCTTTAACTGTGCGTCGAGAAATTAATGATAGTGCTGGAGTTGGGAGGTTATTAAATAATATTGGTTTTGTGTATCGAGAAAAGGGTGAAAATTCTGAAGCTATCAAATATTTCCAGCAAGCAGTTGCCATGTTAGAAAGTGTGGGCGACCAAAAAAGTGTAGGGCGAATTTATGCTTTTATTGGGGCACTTTATCAAAAAGAAGGAGAGGAGAGTCAAGCATTAACAGCTTATGAAAAAGGTTTAGAAGCTGCTAAAATTGCAGAGGATAAAACTGGGCAATTGGAAGCTTTAAGTTATTTGGGTGATGCTTATTATGAAATTGGAGAAAATGACAAAGCAAAATCAACTTATGAAGCAGCTTTAGCATTTTATGAGAAAGAAGAGGAAGACCGCGCTGCTGAAGGTGAAGCTATGATTGGTTTGGGAAAAGTTTATAACCGTTTAGGAGAAAACCAGAAAGCTAAACAAATTTTACTAAAATCTTTACCTATTAATAAAAAGGTAGGAGAAAAATCGGTTATTGCTGCCAATATGAATGCTTTGGGAGAAGCTTATTATAGTTCTGGCGATTATTCTATTGCTCTAAATTATCACAAACTTGCTTTAGATAATTTACCTGACAAGGAGGATAAAAATGCTGTAGCTATAGCTTATCAAGGAATAGGAGATTCTTTATTTCAACTGAAACAATATCCTCAAGCTTTAGAAAATTTAGAGCAAGCATTAGCCATATATAAAGAGAGTGAAAAAACTGCCAAAGCAGGTAGAATTTATGGACAGTTAGGCACAATATTAGTCGCCCAAGAAAAACCTGAATTGGCAGTAGTTTTTTACAAACAAGCTGTTAACATCCATGAAACTATGCGGAGTCAGGAAAGTCAAAAAAGTCTATTAGAAAATCCTGAAACAGTTTATCGGAATTTAGCAGATTTACTATTACAACAAGAACGTATTTTTGAAGCTCAACAAGTTTTAGATTTGCTGAAAATTCAAGAACTAGATAATTATTTTGGTAATGTGAAAGGTAATGAAATAACAGCAACCGGAGTAAAATTACTAGCTGCCGAAGAAAAAATTATGACTGAAGATACAAAAGATATTTTAAATCTGGAGATTGATAAAAATAATCTCAAACCTGATTTGTCACAGTTCAAGAGTCTACAAGAAAAATTGCAAAAGTTACCCCGAACAGTTCTATTTTATCCCTTGATTTTGTCAGACAAATTAGAATTAGTATTAATCACAGCAAATGGGGAAACAATACATGAAACTGTAGATGTAAAAGCAGAAGAAATTGAACAGGCTATCGCTGAGTTCCGAGGAACAATTTTTACTCCTGTTGGAGATGTGAAAGAATCGGCAGAAAAACTCTATGGTTGGTTAATAAAACCAATAGAAGATGAATTAACAAAAGCAAATATTAATACAATTATTTATGCACCAGATAAGCAACTACGTTATCTACCTTTAGCAGCACTTTATGACGGAGAAAAATGGTTAGTAGAAAAGTTTAGTCTCAATACTATTATTGCAGCCAGTTTGACAAATTTTGAGACTCAACAAAAAAATAAACCTCGTGTATTAGCAGCAGCTTTAACAGAAGGTAAATATCAACTTCAGATAAGAACTCGCCAAGTTCAGTTAAGACCAACAACAGGAAAATTAGTCGAAAATTTAGCAGAAACAATTCCCGGTAGTCGCCAACTTGTTAACAATGAATTGAGTTCGCAAACAATAATTAATGATTTTAATGACTACAATATTTTGCATTTAGATATTCCTGTGGCATTGTTAACAGAAAAAGAAGGAAATGGTAAACCAGAAGACTCTTTGATCTTATTTGGAGATAGCGATCGCCTGAGTCTGCGCGATATAGAAAATTGGTCATTTGAAATAGATTTGGTAGTATTAAGTGCTGCCGAAACTAATATTAGTGGGCAGATGGGTAATGGGGAAGAAATAGTTGGTTTGGGTTATCAAATGCAAAATGCTGGAGCAGAAACAATAATAGCTTCTTTGTGGCGAGTTAATGATGATTCAGACCAATTAATGAATACTTTTTACACGGTTTTACAAGAAGGAAAAAGTAAAGCAGAAGCATTACGCGCAGCTCAAATAAATATGATTACTGGGAAGGATAAAGAAGGGAATAATCCTTACTATTGGGCATCATTTATATTAATGGGAAATGGATTTTAAAAGATAATTCGTTAAGGGTCATTTCAGTTATCAGTTGTCAGTTCCTCTAGCTGAAGCATCGGGATTGAAATACTGAATCGAAATTTTTTCACCCCCTTAAAAAGGGAGGCTTGAGACCTTATTTTTTTGTAATTTTCTACGAAATGCTTCACATTTATATCTTCTTGGGTGTATCTCATATATTTGCAAAAATACTTTTTTTCTTTTCCCTCTTCCCCGTTCCCTAAAAGCGATAAATTTTTGGCTTTCTTAAAAATTGAGATGCACCCTTCTTCTTCCTTACTTCTACCAAAAGAGCTTATCCAATTAATCTTATATGAAATACAAAAAATTCTGCAAATATACGAATCACCCCATCACCCTATCCCCCTATCACCCTATCTCCCTATCAATCTTATGAAATACAAAAAATTCTGCAAATATACGAATCACCCCATCACCCTATCCCCCTATCACCCTATCTCCCTATCAATCTTATGAAATACAAAAAATTCTGCAAATATACGAATCACCCCATCACCCCATCACCCCATCCCCCCATCTCCCTATCAATCTTATGAAATACAAAAAATTCTGCAAATACAAATATACGAATCACCCCATCACCCTATCCCCCCATCCCCCCATCTCCCTATCCCCCCATCACCCTATCAATCTTTAGTAAGTAGTTGTGCTTTTAGGAATTTCCATTGTGAGATAGGAAACAGGGAACAGGGAACAGGAAGTCTACACTTCTACCAAAAGAGCCTATCCAATTGATTTTATATGAAATACAAAAAATTCTGCAAATATACGAATCACCCCATCAACCTATCCCCCCATCCCCCCATCACCCTATCTCCCTATCAATCTTATGAAATACAAAAAATTCTGCAAATATACGAATCACCCCATCACCCCATCCCCCCATCACCCTATCCCCCCATCCCCTATCACCCTTTAGTAAGTAGGGCTTGCTGATTAATTCTAAAAGTATTGAAATATAAAGGTTTTGGCGTTTGAGAGTTCAAAAAAGTACCAGCTTTTCGCACTTATAAAGCTCAAAAAGCCAGTATCTTAGGATGATTATGGCAGAAAAATTGAGAGACAATTCTTACTCCTACCTCTTCTAAATTCCCCGTTCCTCCAGTCTCGAGTCTCCAGTCTCGAGTCTCCTACAAAGAGCAAAAAGACTTTCCATAAGCAAACCCTAAGTAGTTGTGCTTTTAGGAATTTCCATTGTGAGATAGGAAACAGGGAACAGGGAACAGGAAATCTACAGGAAAT
>NZ_JAAHGT010000840.1 GCF_010672385.1 Okeania sp. SIO2F4 | reverse complement strand
AACGTCAGCACCCGTGAATCTATATCCTGCCCGGCAGCCCAAAGCAGCAAATCTTCCACCGTCGGCACAAACTCGTAGAGATTGAACCGCGACACCAGAGCCGGATCGAGTTCGGTCAGTTGATATTCTTCCCCCGCATTCACCGCAGCAATCACAATACTGCCAGGAGGTAGGGATTTACCAGCCAAGGTTTTGTTGAGGGTCAGGTCTTGAACCGCCTGCAAAATTTCGGGGCGTGCCCGGTTAAGCTCGTCCAGAAAAAGTACCACCGGGCGATCGGGTGCAGGCCACCAGTAGGGCGGTAAAAAAACGGAACGGCCTGTTTTCTCATCTTTATGGAGCAAGCCAATCAAATCCCCCGGATCGCTCATCTGACCCAAAAAGAAGGGGATTAAGGGCAGTTTCTGGCGCTGACGGTAGAAATGGCTAATAATTTCTGATTTGCCAATACCATGCTTGCCCACCAGGAGGATATTTTGCTCCGGTGGGGTCAGTTCCAGAACTTGATAGAGTTCGCGGGCATCAATACGAATCATTTTGTTTTACCTTTATCTTTCTACCTTGTAACTACTGCCGTGTTAAGCTTGAAAATGTGGGTTAAAAAACCTAACCCCCTAACCCGGATTTCTCACAAAATAAGTTTGACTTATCAAAATCCTTATCTACTCAAAGTCATACAGAATAAGGTTTTCGACAGTGTTTTGTTTTTTTTATCTCTTTTAAGCAGGGTTAAATGCTTGCTATACAAGGTTTTTAGCGACTAGAATCGCAAAGTTTGTGAGAAATGCAGGCTAACCCCGTTCCCTGCAAGGGAAGGGGTGAATTTATCCCCTCTCACTCATCAGGAGAGGGGTTGGGGGAGAGGTCTTCGCTCGTTGCTCCATCCTAATCCACAATTTAAGGCTTGACACGGCACTACAAATCCTGATGACGAATCCAGTCAGAACGGCGATAACCCCGCTTGAGATGGGTTTTAAAGCGAACGCCGCTGTTATAAGTCTCCCGGAGAGCCTGAATTGCAGTGCGCAATTTGGGTAGCACCTCCTTGAACTGGTTAAAGGGAATCAAAATAGCAAAGTAGTCGTTGTCAGACAGATGAATAATCAGCTTGAGGTTAATACTATCGACTTCGGTGGCAAAGTCAAATCCATCTTCCTTGGCAATTTTACGCACCTGAGCTAAGATAGCTTGCACCTTCAAGTCTTTCTGTTTTTGGCGCTTGGCAGCTTGTGATCTTTGCCGATCGACCCGCTGCAAAAATGCTTGGACCAGGGCAACCACCTCACCAATGTCTGAAACGGGGGCCGGCGATCGCTCTCTGTCTAACTCTACCCATAGTTGTTGCTCCGGACTCCTAAGCAAATGTAAATGGGTATGATCTCGATACCAGCGATCGCTTGATTCTTCGAGCAGAACACAACAACAGAGGGTGTTGGTAGGGGGCTGGTCTACACTTGACCCTCTCTATTTGTCGTTTCAGAGCATAGGTTTCTATAGGCTTAAAGTAGCTATATTCCCCATACTGAATAGCTTGGGGATAATCGGGATCAGTTTGTACGCTGCCATCTAGTCGATCGCCAACTTTGCCATCTAAGGTTCCCTGTTTAGTATAACGGGGGTTGATGGGGAATGAGATAATATTCCAATCTTTGGGAATATCAGGGTTGGGTTGAAAACGATAGGATAAACGCAATGCAAAAACGTCGGCTGTTTCTGATTGCACCAGAGCCAACCCCTGATTATTAGGAACATATCGTTGCCCTAACCGGGGATTGAGCAGATTATTTTTATCTTCCCAATAACCTACCGCAGTTGCTCGCATATTTCTAGTTACGGTTCGTCCACTACTCACCGTTTTTTCGTCAGTCCAGCCACCAGAGGATTGAAACTTGCCACTACTTGAGACATTGAATGCTACTTGGGCTTTGAAGGAAACAACAAAACCAAGGGGAGCAAGTAGAGTCCGTAAGTCTAACTCTACACCTGCAGACATTGATGCTTCAAAGGAAGAGTCGAAACCATTTTTTTTGGAACTGGAGAAATTATAATTGACGTCTTCTGTTTCAATTAATTCTACTGTGCTAGCTTGTTTGTAAGTGTCAGTTTCTCCAAGGGATATAGGACCAACGGTCATGTTTTCACTTGGTATAGGTGGTGCGCCTTCAATGTAACCAATAATCTGAGGGTCGAACTGTACCTGAGAGATCCATTCAGTAATCAAATTACCGACTTGGTAACCAGTAATTAACTGCCATTTACCATCTTTAATGTAAGTGTAGCAGCGTTTGAAGACTCCAGTTAGATTCTGCTGGCTGTCATATTGCATATCTCCGTATTCAGTAACAGTAGGACTACTATCTATCTGAGCGTTGAATACAGTTTGAACTGCTGCCAAGGCTGAACGTACTTGGGGGATATCGTTACCAATCGGAGCATCAGAAAAAACAGATGTCGGTTTGCTTGCTTCTGCTCGCATAATCAGATGATTTCCCATCAAACTGCTGTCTTTCAACTCATTATCAAAAATTTCATCAAAGGTGTAATTAGCGATCTGGTCTTGCTTTTCTCCTTTGAGGCGGGTAAATACATTGTCGAGAATTTGCTCTTGGGTGCGTACGACTTTCCAAATTCGGACTTCTTCCATAATGCCATTGAAGCATTGATCGTAATTTGAAGGACCACCACCAGCTTTGTGAGCGCCAAGGGTGAATTGAGAACTCATCGGGTACACCATTGAATCATTAACATCTAATGATTCTGTTCCTATGATAACTCCATTACTATAAAAGAGAAACTCGGAAGCTTCCATATCTGGATTTTTACACCAAGTTGCACCTTTAATTTGAGCATGGTTGCCTCCTTTGAAATCATTGGCTAGATTTCCTTCGTTTTCTTCCAACTGCCACCAGGCAACTAAACCTTCTTCGCGTCCGGTAAGATTTTGATGAATTTAACCTTTTTCTAGTGCCCGACTCCAAAGCTTGATTTCGGAAATTTTACCGAGAAAATAACTCTCACCTATTCTGCCAATTTGTAGAGATTGATTATTACCTTCGGAACTAACAGCAGGTTCGATCACTCGGCTGCATACCAGCAAACCATCAATGTACATTTTCAGTTCTATAGCGCTACTTGAATCGGGAATAGGGAATAGGTATGGAGGGAATAGTAAACTGTTAAAGGGTTTCAGGATGCGCGAAATGTCAAGAGCCTTAATGCGTAGCGCTATAGTAGATAGTGCCATTATTGCCATTACCGCTATAGTCTTTAGCTGTAAGTCCATCAAAATGCCAGTATCCCACTAAACCTGCTTCTTTGCCTGTAATTCGGCTATCTTGATCGGCATTGATTTCCACTTCGGTGCGAGCATAGTTCCATATTCGAACTTCATCCATTTGACCTGAGAAGAAATCAGATTTTCCTTTTGAATCCCATTCTTGTCCTAAAGTCCAAGGTTTACCTTCAATATCTCCTAAAAGTCTGGCTGAAGTAATCTCCTTGATTAATACACCGTTCTCATAGATGTTTACTTCTGAACTTCCCTGATTTTCTTTGACAACTGCTGCTATATGATACCACTCTCCTATAATCCTTTCATTTTCATCTTTAATAGAATAGTTTTTACCACCTAGATGTATTTTGAAAGTCTTTTTTCAATAACCTAAAAAGAATAGGTTGCTTTGACTATGAGTATTTTTCCCAAGAAAGCAAGCTGAGGTATCATCATTAGATTTAATCCATAACTCAATTGTAAATGTATTTCCGGGATGAAAATGTCCAATTTCTATATAATCAGTTGAACCATTAAACTCTAGTGCGGCATTCGTGAGATAACTACTGTAATTGCTAGAATAATCGTATAAAACTAAATAAACTGGAGTCTCAACTCCAACTTCTAGAGATACACTGTTGACAGGAATACTGCTGGAGTTGACTGGAACCTCCGCACTTGTAGTAACTTTTGTCTCACCAATTTCTAACATTCTACCTGCTGCTAACTGGCAGGGAAAACGCATCTAATTTTTTTGACAAATGACCAAAATTAGAATTGGAAAATAGAATATGCGATCGCATTCCGTAGGAAAGAGGACTGGAAGTCTATCGCTGCTCAAATCACCATCAAAAAACACCTAAACTTTCATTGGGTATTAGATGTTCAATTTCAAGAGCATGATTCTCTCATTAGAACAGATAATTCTCCCGAAAATTTGACAGTAATTAGACAAATAGCATTGAATTTATTAACAAGGGAAAAAACTGTCAAAACTGGAATAACAAATTAACGAAAAAGAGCCGGATGGAACAATGATTACCTCCTCAAAGT